>JBPCQM010000235.1:0-5790 GCA_050998115.1 Pseudolabrys sp.
CGCCTTTTTGTCGGGCGGCATCGACTCCTCAACCACCGCCGCGCTGATGGTGGCGGCCGGGAAGGGCAGGGTGCGCACATTCTCGATCGGTTTCCCCGATCTCGGCTTCGACGAATCGAAACACGCCGCCGCGGTCGCCCGCCATCTCGGCACCCAACATGAACAGCTTGTCGTCAGCGCGGCCGACGCGTTGGCGGTGGTCCCGCAACTGCCCGATATTTACGACGAGCCGTTCGCAGATTCCTCACAGATTCCAACGTGCCTCGTCTCTAATCTGACCCGCCGCCATGTCACGGTTGCGCTATCCGGCGACGGCGGGGATGAGTTGTTCGGCGGCTATAATCGTTACGCATTTGCGGAAAAGATGGCGGCGCGTGTACTCAGCTTGCCGCGGGCGGCTCGCGGCGCCGTGGCGGCGCTGATCAAAACCATCCCGGAGCGCGCGGTCGATCGGTTTGCCGACCTGTTGCCCGGTCGCATGAGGCCCGCGCAGCCGGGCGACAAGTTGCGTAAACTGGCGGAAATCTTGCCTTACGACACGCAGGAACTTTATCTGCGGCTGGTAAGCCAGTGTTCGCAACCGGAGTTGCTGGCGAATGGCGCGGCAGAACACGCGCGCGGGCGGGGGGCTTACGACGCCAGTCCGTCAACCGGCGGCCTTCTGGAATGGATGCAGGCGCTGGATACTACGACCTACTTGCCGGATGACATCCTGCAGAAAGTCGACCGCGCCTCGATGAATTGCGCGCTCGAGGTGAGGCCGCCACTGCTCGACCACCGCGTCGTCTCTTTTGCGTTCGGGTTGCCGCGGCGTTTGCGCGTGCGCGACGGCGAGACGAAATGGCTGTTGCGCCGCGTGCTCCAACGTTACGTCCCGCGCGCGCTGTTCGAGCGGCCGAAGATGGGGTTCGGCGTTCCGCTGGCCGACTGGCTGCGCGGCCCGCTGCGGCCCTGGGCGGAAGACCTGCTCGACCCGGTCCAACTCGGTGGAGGCTATGTCAATATCGATGCCGCGCGCCGCATGTGGAAAGACCACATCAGTGGCCGCCGCAACATGGCCTATGCACTGTGGACGATATTGATGTTCGAGGCCTGGCGGCGGCGTTGGGCGATCGCGCCGGCCATGTGCCGGGTTTCCTAAGCTCGGAAAGAAATGGCAGTCGACGTGTCGAACATCGAACGATCTGATCCCGCAGCGCCGCGCGCAATGCCCGCGCATCTCAAACAACTCGAGAGCGAGGCGATCCATATCATCCGCGAAGCCGCGGCCGAATCCCGCAACCCGGTGATGCTCTATTCGATCGGCAAAGACTCCTCGGTCATGCTGGATCTGGCGATCAAGGCTTTTTTTCCGGCCAAGCCGCCATTCCCGCTCCTGCACATCGACACCCTGTGGAAATTCCGCGACATGATTACGTTCCGCGACGAGACCGCGCGTCGTCTCGGCATGGAGTTGCTGGTTCATGTCAACCAAGAAGGGGTGCAGCGTGGGATCAACCCGATTGTCTCGGGCGGCGCGTTGCATACAGCCGTGATGAAGACCGACGCGCTCAAGCAGGCGCTCGATAAATATAATTTCGACATCGCCTTTGGCGGCGCTCGCCGCGACGAGGAAAAGAGCCGCGCCAAGGAGCGCATCTTTTCGTTCCGATCAAAGGGGCAAATTTGGGATCCGCGCCGGCAGCGGCCCGAACTGTGGAATTTGTCTAACGCACGCGTGCAGCCCGGCGAGTCGATCCGCGTTTTCCCGTTGTCGAATTGGACCGAAGCGGACGTGTGGCAATACATCCTGGCCCAGCAGATTCCGGTGGTGCCACTCTATTTTGCCAAGGAACGACCAATTGTGCGCCGCTCGGGCGCAATGATTACGGCGGACGACGACCGGTTTCCGCTCGAGCCCGGAGAGGCTCCGCAAATGATGCGCGTGCGCTTCCGCACGCTCGGCTGTTATCCGCTCACCGGCGCGATCGAATCCGACGCCGTCACGCTTGAGGACATTGTCGCCGAAATGCTGATGGCCCGTACCTCGGAGCGCCAGGGCCGCCTGATTGACAAAGATGATGTCGCCTCGATGGAAAAGAAGAAGCGCGAGGGCTATTTCTGATGAGCCTTGTGCGCGCGCAGACCGCCGGCCCGTTGCCAGCAAATCGCGGTCTGCTGCGCTTTCTAACCTGCGGTTCGGTCGATGATGGCAAGTCGACACTGATCGGACGCCTGCTTTACGAATCCAAGATAATCAAGGACGACCGGTTGTCTGAGCTGGCCGCCGATTCTAGGCGTTACGGCACCCTCGGCGATGAAATGGATCTTGCGCTGCTGGTCGATGGGCTGCAGGCCGAGCGTGAGCAGGGGATCACAATTGACGTTGCCTACCAGTTTTTCTCAACCCCGAGGCGCTCGTTTATCGTCGCCGACACGCCCGGCCACGAGCAATACACCCGCAATATGGCAACCGGCGCTTCGACCGCGCAGGTCGCGGTTATTTTGATCGACGCCCGCAAGGGCGTGGTGGTGCAGACCAAACGGCACTCCTTCATTTGCTCGCTGCTCGGCATCCGCCATGTCGTCGTGGCGGTAAACAAAATGGATCTGGTCGATTTTTCGCTGCAGAGGTTTGAACGAATTGCCGCCGACTATCGGACGTTTGCCGACGCGCTGAAATTCCGCTCGATCGAGATTATCCCGATCTCGGCACGCTACGGCGACAACGTCACGGTGCGCTCGGCAAAGACTGCTTGGTACGGCGGCCCGACATTGATCGAATTGCTGGAGACCGTGCAGGTTGAAAGCAACGCGCATGCGAAGCCGCTGCGCTTCCCGGTGCAATCGGTGGTTCGGCCGAATTCGGATTTCCGCGGATTCGCCGGTACCGTGGCTTCCGGCGAAGTGCGCTGCGGCGACGACGTGCTGGTGGCCGGCTCGGGTCAGAAATCGAAGGTCAAGCGCATCATAAGCTCAGGCCGCGACCAAGACTCTGCTGGCGCCAATGACGCGATCATGCTGGTGCTGACCGACGAGATCGATGTCACGCGCGGCGATGTCCTCGTGGCGCCCCAGCACCGCCCGGAAGTGGTCGATCAGTTCGCGGCCCATGTTATCTGGATGAACGATGAGCCGCTGGTGCCGGGCCGTTCCTATCTCTTGCGGATCGGCACGCGCACGGTGCCGGCAACGGTCAGCAGCCTGAAATACAGCATCGACGTAAACACCTTTGAGCACCTGGCTTGCAAGACGCTGGCGCTTAACGAGATCGCGTTCTGCAATATGTCAACCGCTGTACCGGTCGCATTCGACAACTACGAGGACAACCGTGCGACCGGCGGCTTCATCATCATCGACCGTTTCAACAACAACACGCTCGGCGCCGGGATGATCTCGTTCGGCCTGCGACGGGCCAGCAACATCCATGTTCAGCAGTTCTCGCTCGACAAGCAGCAGCGCGCCGCGCTCAAGCACCAGAAACCGGCGGTTCTCTGGCTTACCGGTCTGTCGGGCGCCGGCAAGTCGACCATTGCCAATCTGGTCGAAAAGCAATTGCACGTTCTCGGGCATCACACGATGTCGCTCGACGGCGACAATGTGCGCCATGGGCTTAACCGCGACCTCGGCTTCAGCGAGGCCGACCGTGTCGAGAATATCCGCCGCGCCGGCGAGGTCGCCAAGCTCATGCTGGATTGCGGTCTGATTGTTATATGCTCGTTCATTTCTCCTTATAGAGCCGAGCGCAAAATGGTTCGCGAGCTCGTGGACAACGGCGAGTTTTTCGAGGTGTTTATTGATACGCCGCTTGAAGAGTGCATCAAACGCGATCCCAAGGGACTTTATATAAAGGCACTTGCCGGACAAATAAAGAATTTCACCGGGGTGGATGCGCCATATGAAATTCCGCAAAATCCGGAATTGCATCTGAAAACGATCGGGCGCACGCCAAACGAAATCGTGGAAGATGTTTTGCGAGTCTTGCGTGACCGTGGGATTGTGCAGCGGATAGCGTGAAAAAACCTGAGACCGGCGCAGCTCTGTTTCTGCTGCTTTCCAGCCTCTAACCACACATAGGCGTCGTGGCGATCTCCGCACCTGTCGCAATCGGCTGGATTTCGTTCGCTGCAGGCGCTGGCCTTGCCGCCTGGGTGGCGACCGCGGCGATCAAGCCATGGCTCGAACATCGCGCCACGGTGCATCCGAACAGTCGGTCGAGCCATTTGGTTCCTACCCCGCAGGGTGGTGGCGTTGCGGTAGTGCTCGTGACGCTGATCGCGGCGGCCGTCGGGCTGGCGGCGAGCGGCGCGTTGCCCGAACAACTCACGGGCCATGTCATCGCGGTGGCGATGGGCGCACTCGCACTGATGGCAATCGGGCTTGGCGATGACATCAACAGCCAACCGATCCCGTTGCGATTGGCCGTGCAAGTTTTGGCGGTCGGCGCCGTCGTCGCGACGCTTCCCGCCGACTTGCGCATTCTTCCCGGATATCTTTCGCCGGGGCCTGAACGGGCTTTGGTTTTTGTCGGCGCCTTATGGTTCGTGAATCTTTATAATTTCATGGACGGCATTGACCTGATGTGCGTGGCCGAAACGGTCGCTCTCGCCGTCGGGGTTGCGATCCTCGCCGCGCTAGGTTTCATTCCGGGATGGCTTGGCTGGATCGCGGCGGCGCTTGGCGGGGCAACGCTGGGCTTTGCGCCGTGGAATGCGCCGGTGGCGCGCATCTTCATGGGGGATGCTGGTAGTCTGCCGGTAAGCCTGATCGTTGGCGCCTTACTGCTCCATGTCGCGGCGTCTCATGCGTTTGCCGCCGCGTTGATCCTGCCGCTCTATTATCTGACGGATGCGACCGTCACGATCGCCCGCCGGTTGTTGCGCGGACGAAAAATCTGGGAAGCCCACCGCGGCCATTTCTACCAGCAAGCCCTCGGCCAAGGCCGGTCGGTCGCCGGGATCATCCGCATCGTGACCGGTTTGAACGCCGTGCTGATTGCTCTGGCCATCGGCGCCACGTCGACAGCGCGGGTCGACGCGACCCTCGCCACGACGCTCGCCGCATTAGCCGCCGTTCTCGTGGTGTTGCGGCTGTTCGCGCTGCCAGATCGCCATCCCTGACAGGCGGCCGCGTGTGATCCGGCCCACAAACCGATCGATGTCCTCAACGCAACGGCAACAATGTGCTCTCCGTTCAACGCGGTCTTTTTCCCGGGCTAGGCGCGCCACTGGTGCGGTGAAATCAGCCGGTTTGGCGCTGGCAATTTCGGCTGGTGCCGACCCGAAAAGGTCGATATGGATAGCAAAATGAGGGGCTTAGTAATCAAATCGCCGCGTTGTGACGGCCGTCGATGAACGGGCTGATCAAAATTCCGCCGCGCCGCGTTTTCATCATCATCCACGACCTCGTTGCGACCGCCGCCGCGGTGATCGGCAGCTTTTACGTGCGCTTCGAGGACGTCGGCCTTGCCGTGCGCTGGCACGGACTGACCGAACTGCTGCCTGTCATTCTGATTTACGCCGGTGGCGTTTATGGGTTTTTCGAGCTTTATCGTTCGAAATGGCGCTTCGCTTCGCTGCCGGACCTCAGAAATATCATCCGTGCCGCCTCCGTGATGGCGCTCTCGGTGCTGGCGCTCGATTACTTCCTGGTGTCGCCCTACCTGTTCGGCACGTTCTTCTTCGGCAAGATCACCATCCTGCTCTACTGGCTGCTGCAGATGGCGCTGCTCAGCGGCACGCGGATCGGCTACCGCTACTTCCGCTACACCCGCACGCTGCAAAGGGCCATGACGCTGGGCACCAGCCCGAC
>JBPCQM010000260.1:0-14895 GCA_050998115.1 Pseudolabrys sp.
CCACGGGTGTTGATCGACCAGTCCGCGGCGGATGCCAACGATATGCATGATCGGGAAAATTCCAGTGCGCTTGAAGTAGTCCTTCGCCTCCGCGGTCGGATCGGGAAACAGCCAGCCGACATTCGGATTACCGCCGGGTATGGCCGGCGGCCGCGGCGCGATGAAGCCATCAATGGCGCCCTCGTCGATCAGCGCAGAAATCGATTTATCTTTCGGCGCGTCTTCCATGCGCACGTCGGCCGGCAGCTTGATCGCAATTTTTTCCGAGCGCTCGGCGCTTTCGATACCACCGCGTACCCAGTGGATGTCCGATGGCTTGACGCCGTAATCGTCCTGCAGGATCGCGCGGGCCCAGACATTGGCGGTCAATTGATATTCCGGCAGGCCGACCTTCTTGCCCTTGAGGTCTTCCGGCTTCTTGATGCGGTCGGTGCGAACGTAGATCGAGGTGTGGCGGAACATCCGCGATACGAAGGCCGGCACCCCGACATAGGGGCAATCGCCCTGCGCGGTCTTTACCGTGAAGCTCGACAGCGACAGTTCGCAGATGTCGAATTCGGCCTTGCGGAAGGCTCGGAAGAAGATTTCTTCCGGTGACAGAGTCATGCAGATCGCGTTGACACCGTCGATCTTCACCGAGCCGTCAACCAATGCACGCGCGCGGTCGTAAGGGCCGACGGCGACCGACAAATCAAGTTTCGCCATGAAGAAAGGCCCGGATTACAAAAGGTCGGCCGTTTTAGGCGAAACCGCGCGCCAAGGCAAAACGCGCGGCCTACTCGACGCCCTTGCGGACCGTTTTATCGTCGGGTGTCACATCGACCGCTTGCGCCCGCCCGATGATTTTCAACGGCGGCCCGCAATCCGTCGTGCAGGGCTTTGAATTCCAGAACGCCTTTTCGGTGGTCTCGCGGTCGTCATCATAAAAGCCGCCGGCGTTCGGCATTTTCACCTGCGACCAGGTTTCTTTCGACAACACAAATTTGTCGTCGACAATGTCATTGAGATTGAGGACGTAAGCGGTAACGGCGTAAAGCTCGTCATTGGTTAGCGATTGCGCGTCACCGAACGGCATGGCGCGGCGGATATAGTCGAACACACTCGACAGGTGGGCGAAATACGAGCCGACGGTTTTCACCGGATCGTGCGAGGCGAGCGTGCCCTTGCCCTGCGCCAGTTGCGGCCATCGCCCGGCGCTTTCGCCGAACTCGCCGTGACAGGCGGCGCAGCGGGTCAGGTAAACCTCTTCGCCGTCCTTCACAGAGCCTTTGCCGGGCGGCGCGCCCTGCCCGTCAGGCCGCACGTCGATATCCCAGCCGGCGATTTCGGCGGCTGTCGCGGCGCGGCCGATGCCGAGCGGCTTGCTTTGCGCAAAAGCGGGCGCCGACAGCGCGAGCGCCGCTGCAAATACCAGCGCGCTAACCAACCTCGACATTTTCAACCTCGCCGTCCGGCTTGAGATGCCAGGTCTGAATGCCATTGTTGTGGTAGATCGAATTGACGCCGCGAATTTTGCGCAGTTCCCCCTTGCTCGGCTGCACGTAGCCGGTTTCGTCGATAGCGCGTGATTGCAGCAGCAGCGCCTCGCCACTCCAGTCGAACTCGTGATAAAATCGAACGCAGGCTTTGTCATAGACCGGTCCGTCGATTTTCGCGGTTTGCCAGTTGCGGCCGCCATCGAGCGAAACATCGACACGCGCGACCTTGCCGCGTCCCGACCAGGCCAGGCCGGAAATCACCGTGAAACCTTTTTGCCGTTGCGGCGCCTGCGGCGATGGCAACGTGATGATCGACTTCGCATCCATCACGAACGTGAACTGCCGCGCTTTGCCGCTTTCGAGCAGATCCGTATATTTGGAGGTTTCCTCTCGCGTGAACCACGGCTCGTCGCCGACCTTAAGCCGGCGCAGCCACTTCACCCACATATTGCCTTCCCAACCCGGGACAACGAGGCGCGCCGGATAGCCGTTTTCCGGCCGCAACATTTCGCCGTTCATGCGATAGGCGACCAGGCAATCCTCGACCGCCTTTTGCAGCGGGATCGAACGGGTCATGGCCGCGGCGTCGGCGCCTTCCGCCAATATCCATTTTGCGTTCGGCTTTAGCCCCGCCTCGTCGAGCAACAGCTTCAGCGGCACGCCGGTGTATTGCACGCAATGCAGCATGCCGTGGGTATATTGGCAGCCATTGAGTTGCGCGCCGTGCCACTCCATGCCGGAATTCGCCGCGCATTCCAAAAAATAGGTCTTATTGACGCGCGGAAACCGTTTCAGCTCTTCGAGGGTAAGAATCAGCGGCTTGTCGACCAGGCCGTGCAGCATCAGCCGGTAATCGGCCGGATCGACTTCCGCGATGCCGGCATGATGGCGTTCGAAACACAGCCCATTCGGCGTAATGGTGCCGTCGAGCGCGTGCAGCGGTGTGAAGCTAACCGAGGATTCCGGCGTTGCCGTGAGCCAAGACACGGTGCGGCGGATCACCTGCTTCTCGTATTTCGAGGGACTGCCATAGGCGCGCACGCCGACACCATCTCCGAGCGTGCGCGTCCAATCGGGAGTGTTCGGCGGCAGGTTTTTCGGACTGTCGGCCAGCGTCTTGCCGGAAGCACCGGCGGCGGCAAGCCCGGCCGCGCCTGCAAGAAATCGGCGGCGTGACGGCGGCTTGCGATCGGTCGGCTCGCTCATGAATATTCCCGGCGTCGCCGATATTGCCTGCTTGATGCTGAGCGTAACCCGATTTCCGCCGCTATGCCCCTGAAATTTTCACGCTGCTGGCAGGCGACACCCGCACGGTCTTTTCCCTCACAATGTAACGCTCCACGAGTTCCCACACCGGCGGGCCTTCAGTTCCTTCATTGACGCTGGCCCAACCGGCGACGACATAATCCTTTGTTGGCTCAATCGGCTTGCCGCTTTGCAAATGGGTCATTCCGGAAATGCGCTGGCCAATCGGCTTGCCGACATCGATCGCGTATCCAAGCCCGCCGCAACGCACCATGTCACCGCCCTGCTGATAATACGGATCGGGGTTGAACAGATTGTCGGCGACATCTTCAAGAACTTCCCGAAGCCGCTCGCCGCTCATCGTGATGCGATAGACCTGCGGATAGGTGATCGCAGTGGCATTATGAATGTCTTCGATCGTTATCGGTTGGCCCGGCAGCACGCTGGTACCCCAGCGAAAGCCAGGTGACAGCGCGATTTCCGCGTCACGCTCTTTCAGCAACGCCGTGCAGATCACGTCGTCGAATGTGCCGCTGAAATTGCCGCGGCGATACAGCAGCGACTCTGAATACCCGGCAACGCGCGCAAGTTCGCCGGCATAGGGTGCCCGGGCTTTGCTAATCGCCTCCGCCACTTGCGAATCGGGCGCGATCACATCGGAAAACAGCGGGATAAGCTTGTAGCGGAAATCGCGCACCTGACCGTCGCGCACATCAAGGTCGAGCCGTGATACGAATTTGCCGTGGCTGCCGGACGCGATCAGCAGCGTGTTGCCGACCTTGACCGCCTCGGGCAGCGCGTCGTGCGTGTGACCGGTCAGAATGACGTCGATGCCGGCAACACGCGACGCAAGTTTTCGATCGACGTCGAAGCCGTTGTGCGACAGCAGGACGACGAGCTGCGCGCCGGCAGCGCGCACCTTGGTAACCTGTGCGCGAATATCCTCCTCGCGGATGCCGAACGACCAATTCGGCATCATCCAACGCGGATTGGCGACGGGCGTATAGGGAAATGCCTGGCCGAGCACCGCGACCCTGATGCCGCCTTTGTCGAACAGCTTGAAAGCGTCGAATGCCGGCTCGTTCCACTCGGTGTCGCGAATATTGAGCGCGAGGAAGGGAAAATCGAGATCAGCGATCAACTCCTTGACCCGCGCCTCGCCATACGTGAACTCCCAATGCCCGGTCATGGCGTCGGGTTTGAGAAGCTTCATGCAATCGGCCATGTCCTGGCCTTTGCTCGTATTGGCGCCGAGCGAACCTTGCCAGGTATCGCCGCCGTCAAGCATCAGAACCTTGTCGTCGCCGCGCTCGGCGCGCACCGCCTGGATCACCGTGGCAGCGCGGTCGAGCCCGCCAATGCGGCCGTAGCTAGCAGCCAGCGCGGAGAAGTCTTCCGATGAAAGCGCATAGGCCGCGGCGGACTTAGCCGCGATGCCAAACCGCTCTAGAAATTCACTGCCGGTAAGATGCGGCGGCCTGCCTTTCGCTTCGCCGACGCCAAGATTGATTGACGGCTCGCGGAAATAGACCGGCGCCAACTGTCCGTGAATGTCGGTGACGTGCAGCAGTGTGACGGTGCCGATTGCGTCGAATTTCAAAAGTTCGGCTTGCGTGAGCCGTTGTTGTGCAAACAATCGCGTCAGCCCGCCCTCGCCCGAAAGCAGCGCGCCAGCCGCGGCGCTGACTTGCAGGACTTCGCGGCGAGTGATCATTCACCTGACTCGCATTTATTAGTCGGTTACCCTGAAAGCACGCGAGGTGAACTTCGACAGGTCATCGTGCAGTCAGTGCCGAATGCCCGGAACGCTAAGCTTCAGATCATTGTTGAGCGATGCAAGATAAAGTTCGAGATCGCCGTACTCCTTGGCATCGGGCGGCAATTCGTCGGCACGGATGTTGACCTGGCACCACTGGAAGCGCTGGCGGATGTCCCATACGGTTTGCAGGCTGGTCCGCCAGGTCGGAAAATGATCGTACTGGCCTTTGGCCTCGCCCAGCCATTGCCCGCGGATCCAATGGTTGGCCGAAATTCCGTGGCAGTCGGTGCAGGCGAAGTTAAGTTGGCCGAGCTTGCGCTCGGTCAATGCCTTGCCGCGCGCGATCGCCGCCTTGGCTGGCTCGCTCTCGGTATCGACTTTGATCGGTTCTCCATTGGCGAGGAAGTGCAGGTAAACCGACATTGCACGGTTCTCTTCGGTTTCCATCAGCCAGTTGGCGCCGGTTGAAGCCTTGGCATGGCGCATGACGAATTCCTCGACACCAAGCACCTTGTTCAGCCGCGGCTCCCACCTCGGCATGGTCGTCGCCCAAGTCTTGAAGCTGCCCTCCGGATTGGCGTGACAGGTCGCACAAGCAAAGCCCACGGCACCGCGTTCTTTCCACAGCGCTTGACCCTTCTCGACCGCCCACATGCCGGGATTTTCCAGCGGGTCGAGGTTCTCGCGCTTTTCCAGCGGCGCCGGGCGCTTTTCCGGATCGTCGAGCGTGGTCTTGAATTTGGCCGGCGTCTTCAGCGTCTTGAGGAAGGCAACGATGTCGTTGATCTCCTGATCGTTGAATAGGCCGTGGCTGCCCCACGGCGGCATCACGGTCGCCGCATTGTAGACCCGCGCGTCATAGACGTAGTTGAACAGCCATTCGTCTTCGCGGCCGGCATTGCCGATTTCGGAAAGATCCGGACCGACATTGCCTGGCAAATTGGCGCCGCCCGCCGGGCCCATAACGTGACAAGCCAGACAAGAGCCGCCGCGATCGCGGTCGATTACCAGCTTCTCGCCTTTCGCCGCATCTCCGATGAGCGGACCGGAGAGTGCGCGCGGCGCGCTCGGCGCCGGCGGAGAAACCAGATTGGCCAACGTGTTGAATTTGGATTCGTCGCGGGCCGGCCAGCCAGAATAGCGTTTCCAGGGACGCTGCGCGGCATCACCCTTGAGTTCGAGTTGCGCCGGCCCTTTGGCTGGTCCTTGGTTCTGCGCTTTCACTGGCAGACCGGCCGCAATCAATGCCGCCAGTCCGGCTCCAGCAGCAATGACCCGCATATTCGAATCCTCCCCGCTTTTTTTACTCCGCGTCTCTTTTCGAGCGTGGCGGCCGTCAAGAGACGGTAATTTTTTCTTCTGCCGTCGTCACAGTGCCGTCGTCGTCGGTCCAACTGAACTTGAACGTGCCGCTTTCTTCAACTTTGGCGGAAAACTGCAAATAGGGATTGGCGGCGATTGCCGGCTGAAGATCGGCGCTAAACACCGGCTTGCCGTTAAATTCACAAGTGAATTTATTGATGATCTTTTGCGGAATAACTTTGCCGTCCTTGTCCTTGCGCTGGCCACTTTCCATGATGTGCGGCATCAGCGTCTTGATCTCGATGACTTCGCCCTTCTTGGCTCCTTTCGGAACCTTGAGCCGCGGCTTTTCCGCCATGTCACACTCCTGGTATTGATTGTTCGGGTCAGCCGCCGCAGCCGCCGATAGTCACTTTGACCAGTTTCTGGTCAGTGTAAAATTGCCCACCACTGGTTTTGGCCACGACGACAATATTTTGCGTGGTGGCAAGACGGATGCGGGTCGACGCCTGCGCCTTGGCAGACATCGGCGAGAAATGGAAGGTCGCGACCCCCGGGCGCGGATTGCCTTCAGCGACAACAAGAACCTCGCTGATATAGTTGCCACTGTCCATCGGCGCCTCGACTGTCACCGCCAGCGGCACAGTATTGCCGTTCTCAGCAATCTCCGGCAACTCGATCGCGATCTTGCCCTTTTCCGGCATTTTGCCGCCGGTGAATTTGGCGATCTCGTCGGCGGCCTCCTTCGCCGTCGCGAGGGCCTCGCCGTTCCAGCCGGCGACGGTGATCACGAGCGCCCCGGCGCCGAATGCCAGCGTGCCGCGACGAGACAGATTCTGCATGTGGAGTCCTTGCACCCGAGTGTCCCAAAGCAGGATACCGGCGCAACCGCGCGGGTCAAATCATATTCGCAGACGAATATGCCCTAACCGCACGCGAACGGAAAAGCGGGTTTCAGCTTGGCAGCGTTTTGAGGAATTCGCGGAAGCTTTTGCCCTCGTAGGCCTTTTCGCGCACGAAGTGGAACATCGCCAGGAAATCGTCGGGCCGCAGGTAGCCCGGCGCGCGCAACACTTCGCGCTCCGCCGGCGGCAGCGCTTTCATCGCCGCGGCGTTATCGCCGAAAAACTGGAAGGTCGGTGTGTAGCGGATGCCGTATTTCACCGCCAGCGCTTTCTCGCTCATTTCCGCGCCATCAAAGTCGGTCACCTTGCGCGAACCGATAATGTTGAGTTGCAGCACTTCAAAATTGGCGCGGATGTAATCGGTGACGCGGGGCTGCGCGAAATTGATGAAATGCGTTTCCTTGCAATAAGGACAGCCCTTGAGTTCCCACATAATAACAAAACGCTTGCCGTCCTTGCCGGCGCCTTCGAGATCATCCGCGAGTTCGAGAAAGCTTTCGAGAAACCAAGGCTCCTTGTAGAGCCCATCGTCGGTTAGGATCGGCCCTTCGGCGCGCGCCGAGCTACCGGTCAGCGCCAGCGCCGCCGACCCGATCAGTAAATCCCGCCTGTCCATCAAACCCTCGCTGCCGCAAGCCGCGCCGTTTATAGTCTATCATATGCGGAAGCTGGTGCCGCTGATGAAGCCCCGGAGAGCAAACTTGCGGCCCAGCCTTGCGCGCCTTGCAATCCTCTTTTTGGCCCTGACCAAAGCTGCAACGGCCGGCGAAATTGACGATTTCAATGCCGCGATCGAGCAGGCGTCATCGCATAACCGCGTCGCTATCGGGTACCTGCGAACCGGCAACAGCGACCTCGCCGCGCGCGAAATCGATCGCCTGCGCGACGCCTGGAACGATGTGTCGTCGCGATTTGCCAAGCCGCCGGCCGCCTTTGCCGGCCACGCCCAGCTTTACGCCAACACCATGCTTAACGTGAAAACGGTGCTGGTCGCCGCGTCGATCATGATCAATTCCCGTCACGATGATGTAGCGCGCGACGCGCTGCTCGACATCCGCAACGAGCTTTACGGCCTGCGCAAGGCTGCGGGCATCGTGGTGCTGGCCGACTGTGTGCGCGACGTCAATGATGCGATGGACGCGCTGTTCGCCTACAACGACGTGGCGCTCGATTGGACGAAACCGGCAATCGGGGCGGCCATCACCGCCAAGGCCAATGCCTATGGCGCCGCGCTCGCGTATTGCGACAATTTGGCCGCAGCGAGCGTGCGTGACGCGCCGGAATTCCGCCGGTTGATCGACGGCGCCAAAGCGAGCCTCACGTTCATTCCGAAGGCTATCGAAAGCCGCGATGCCGGCCTGTTGCACCGCGTCCTGATCGAGTTGCGCTCGTTCGATAATTTGCTGGCGTTCCGGTTTGGCTAGAGCTTCAGCCGCATGCGGATGATCACCAGCACAATCAGGCTCACCACCGACGTCACGATCAAATAGAAACTCGGCGCCAGCGGCGTGCTGGTAATGGCGATCAGCCACGCTGCAATCAAAGGCGCAAAGCCGCCGAAGATGGGAACGCTGACATTGTAGCTCACGGCGATGCCGGTGCCGCGCGTGCTGGTTGGGAACACTTCCGCCATCAGCGCGGGCAAGGTGCCGCTATAGGCCGCCTTGAGCAGGCTGAGCCAGCACACGATGCCGACGATGCCGGCTAGCGACGGATTGCGGATCAGCAGCACGAAAGCCGGGTAGGCCGACAGCGCGAACAATACGCATACGATCACCATGAGGCGCACCCGCCCGAAGCTATCGGACAAGTGGCCGAACAGCGGCGCGCAGACGGTGAGCAGAATCCCGCCGATCAGCGTGGCGGTGAAGCCCAGCGTTTGCGGAAGGTGCAATTGCCGGATCGCATAAGTCGGCATGTAAAGGATAATGTAATTCGAGCTGGTGGAAAGAATGACGATGCCGATGCACATCAGCAATCGATCCCAGTGCTGCGCAAACAGATCGCGCACCGGAGCCTTCGCCGGCCCTTTGGCGCGAAATTCCGGCGTCTCGTTGACGTGCTTGCGGATGTAAAGCCCGATCGGACCGATCAGCATTCCAAACAAAAACGGGATTCGCCAACCCCAGTTGTTCAACTGTTCCGTCGTCAGCCATGCCGTGAGAATGACGCCGAAGAAAGACGCCAACACGGCGGCGAGCCCCTGCCCGAACCACTGGAAGCTGGCAAAAAAGCCTTTGCGGTTGTTCGAATGCTCGACCAGAAACGCTGTAGCGCTGCCGAACTCACCTGCGACCGCGAAACCCTGCAACAGCCGCGCGACAAGAACCGCGATCGGCGCCAGGATGCCGACCGAGGCGTAAGTCGGCATGACCGCCATCAGGCCGGTGCCGATCGTCATGATGACGATCGAAACCAGCATCGCCGATTTGCGGCCGTGCCGGTCGGCATAGGCGCCGAGCACGATGGCACCGAGCGGGCGTATCAGATACGAGACCCCAAAGGTGCCGAGCGCCAGCAGTAGCGAGGTGGTCGGGTCAGCGGTAGGGAAAAACAACTGGGAAATCGTGACGGCGAAATAGCCGTAAACCAGGATGTCATACCATTCGAGAGCGTTGCCGATCGAAGCAGCGGCGAGGATGCGAAACGTGCTGGTTTTTTCCGGCGCGCGATACGCCGTCGTGATCGACGACATTTGTTTCCCCGGATTGTGCAGCAGAAAAGCTTTTTAAGCGTTATAAGGCAGGCCCGGGAGCCTGCCGCGTCCCGGGTGAGGACACAAGTGCCAGCGCCTGTCATCAACCCCAATCCCTTCACCACGCGCCCGGAAATCGAAGGCACCTTTGGCGTGGTCGCCTCGACCCACTGGATCGCGACGGCGGTCGGCATGTCAGTGCTGGAAAAGGGCGGCAACGCCTTTGACGCCGGCGTCACCACCGCTTTCGCGCTGCAAGTCCTGGAGCCGCATCTCAACGGCCCCGGCGGCGACGTCCCGGTGATCGTCCACGCCGTCAAGCGCGCCAAGACCGAAGTGATCTGCGGCCAGGGGCCGGCGCCCGCCGGCGCCACCATTGCGCATTACCGCTCGCTCGGCCTCGACATCGTGCCGGGCACCGGGCTGCTGGCGGCGTGCGTGCCAGGAATGTTCGACACCTGGATGTTGCTGTTGCGCGACTACGGAACGACACGGCTCGCCGACGTGCTGGCGCCCGCAATCTATTATGCCCGCAACGGCCACCCGCTAGTCGAGCGCGCCAACGCGACCATCGCAATGGTCAAAGACCTGTTCCGCGACCACTGGCCGACTTCTGCGGCGATCTATCTGCCCAATGGAAGCGTCCCCGAAACCGGCTCGCTCTTCACCAACAGGACGCTCGCGGCGACTTACGAGCGCGTGCTGAAAGAAGCCGAAAGCGCCGGTGGCGATCGCGTCGCGCAGATCGAGAAGGCGCGGGAGGTCTGGGCGCAAGGCTTCGTCGCCGCGGCGATCGACAAATTCTGCAAGACTCAAAAGGTAATGGACGTCACCGGCGAGCAGCACAGCGGCGTGCTGACCGGTCAGGACATGGCGAAATGGCAAGCCAGCGTCGAGGCACCGCTCACCTATGACTACGGCCGCTACACCGTGTGCAAAGCCGGCGTCTGGAGTCAGGGTCCGGTCCTCCTGCAACAGCTAGCGCTGCTCAAGGGATTCGAGCTTGACGGCCTCGATCCGGCCGGACCGGAGTTCATCCACCTCCAGGTCGAAGCGACCAAGCTCGCCTTCGCGGACCGGGAAAAATTCTATGGCGACCCGAAATTCTCGGAAATCCCAATCGAGACGTTGCTTTCCGACTCCTACAACAATGAGCGCCGCAAGCTGATCACCGACAAGGCCTCGCATGAGCTGCGGCCGGGTTCGATAGAAGGCTTCGGCGGCGTCGTGCAATTGCGCAGGGAAGACGGACCACGCCTCGCGGTCGCCGCTTCCGGCGCTGGCGAGCCGACCGTTGGCCGCATGGGTCAGGTGCGCGGCGACACCGTGCACTTCGACATCATCGACCGCTCCGGCAATATGATCTAGTCGACGCCATCCGGCGGCTGGCTGCAATCCTCGCCGGCTATCCCGGAGCTCGGTTTTTGCCTCGGCACCCGCGCCCAGATGTTCTGGCTCGACGACAAGCACCCGGCGGCACTGGCGCCGGGCAAGCGCCCACGCACGACATTGTCGCCGACCATGGCGCTGCGCGATGGCGAGCCCTATCTCGCCTGGGGCTCGCCGGGTGGCGACCAGCAGGATCAGTGGATCGCGCAATTTTTCCTGCGTCACGTTCATGCTGGGCTCAATCTGCAGGAATCGATCGACGCCCCGGCCTGGCATTCCGAACATTTTCCGCTGTCGTTCTGGCCGCGCACCTCCCGCCCCGGTGTCATGGTGGTCGAAGGCCGTGTGCCGGAGGCCACCGTCAAGGAATTGCGCAAGCGCGGCCACGAAGTCGAGATCGGTCCAGAATGGTCGGAAGGCCGGTTAACTGCCGCCTCAAAGGTCGGCGAACGCCTACGCGCCGCCGCCAATCCGCGGGGCATGCAAGGCTATGCCGCCGGACGGTAGCCGTATAATGCGCGCGATTTTAAAAATCTTTCTCGTTATTGCCGTCGCCGGGATGCTTTTTTCTTCGCAAACCGACGCAGCCGAACTCGTTATGTTCGAACAAACCGGCTGCGAATGGTGCGCGACGTTCGATCGCGACATTGCGCCGATTTATCCGAAAACCGTGGAAGGCCGGCGCGCACCGTTGCGGCGGATCAGCATTGACGCGCCATTGCCGCAGGATCTGCGTTTCATCGAGGTCGAGCGGCTCACGCCGCTGTTCGTGATGGTCGACAAGGGCCGCGAGGTCGGCCGTATTCGCGGTTACCCCGGCGAAGACCATTTCTGGGGCTTGCTCGGCGTGCTGATCAAACGTCTCGACGCGCGCGACAGCAACCTGAATGCTCAGCGCAGTTCGACCGTCAGCGGGTTATAGGAATAAAGCCAGGCATTGCGGTCGGCGCCTTCGTTGCGCTTGGCGAAAGCCGCGCGCATGTCGGCGACCGATCGCAGGTGAAACAGCGCGCGATTGGCAGTCGATTGCTCGACGATACGCGCCGTGCGCTCGACTCGATTGCGCTGGTAAAGATCGAGCGCTTGCGGAATTTGCTCGCACATCGCCAGCGCGCGCGTCAGCACCGCGCCATCTTCAATCGCCATTGCGGCGCCTTGCGCAAGATAAGGCAGCGTCGGGTGCGCGCTGTCGCCGAGCAGCGTCGCGCGCTTCGAACTCCAGTTACGGATCGGTGGCCGCGCAAACAGGGACCAGCGGTAACATTGGTCCTTGTCCGCCGCATTGAGCGCCGCCAACACGGAGGGGTGCCAGCCGACATAGTCTGCCATCAGCCGTTCCCACGGGTATTTGACGGTCCAGGATTCCTCGTCGATCTCTTCGGTTTCGACGCAGCCGACGAAGTTCAAGAGCGTGCCGGACCGCAGATAGTAAAATACGCCGTGGCCGCCGGGTCCGAGAAACAAGGTCATCGCCTTTGGCAGCCGCATATTCTGTGCGATACGCTCGATCGGGATCGTGAGCCGCCACACGGCATCGCCGGTGTAGGTCGCGACCGCGTCACCGAATAATTGCCGGCGTACCGCAGATTTAAGCCCGTCGGCGCCGATCAGCAGATCGCCTTTGGCCGACGTGCCGTCGGCGCAATGCAACTCGACGCCGGTTTCGCTCTCAGTAAATCCAGTGACTTTTCGGTTGAGTTGCACGACGTCCGGATCGAACTCACACGCCTTCGCCGCCAGAAGCTCGTGAAAGTCGGCGCGATGCATTTGCGTGTAAGGCGCGCCGTGCGTTCGTTCGTGCTGCTCGGCCAGCAAGAACTGCTGCAACACTTCACCCGTATCGTGCATGCGAAAGACGTAAGCCTCCGGATGCACGCCGATCTTGCGGATAGCCGCCTCGAGCCCGAGGTCGCGCAGCACATGCATCGCGTTGGCGCTGATCTGGATGCCGGCGCCGATCTCGGTAAGTTGCGGGGCCTGCTCAAATACCCGCACGCGATGGCCCGCCTTCATCAGGCAGCAGGCCGCCGCCAGCCCGCCCAGCCCAGCCCCAGCAATGAGAATGTCGTATTTCGCCATGCGTCCGCTTTACGCAGGAAGTGCAATGTCGATCAAGCGCAATTGCACGCGCTCCTCGCCCTGCCAGCGGTCGACGGCGAGGAAGCCGGCGGCGTGGACGGGACGGCCGCGATTGTCGATCAGCGCCTTGCCGAGTGGCTGGCCTGCGGCGCGAAACGCGATGGCATTGACCGTGGCGCCGTCGCCGGCGCGCAGCCGCACCCGCAGATGCGCTTGGCCCACCGGCTCGGCATAAACAATAGTGTGAGACGGCAGCGCCAGAACCGGTTCCGGGTTTCCGGCGCCAAACGGCCCCGCCCGGTCCATTGCCTCGATCAACCCGAGGGTCGCGCTGCTAGCGGCGATGGCGCCATCAACCAAAAGGACGTGTTCGCTGCGCGCTGAGGCGACCGCCTCGCCCAGTGAATCTTCCAGATAGGCGCGGAACTCGGCCAGCCGGTCTTTCTTCAGCGTGACGCCAGCCGCCATTGCATGCCCGCCGCCCTTGAGCAGCAAGCCGTCGCGCATGGCACGGCGCACCACCGCGCCGAGATCGGCTCCCGGGATCGAACGGCCGGATCCGGTGCCTATGCCGTTTGGATCGATAGCGATGGCAAAGGCGGGGCGGCCGTAACGCTCCTTCAACCGCGCCGCGATCAGCCCGACGACGCCGGGATGCCAGCCTGGCTGCGCGGTGACGACCACGGCACCCTTCTCCTCGAGCCCGAGCGCCGCCATCGCTTCGGCCTCGGCCTGCGCCACGCTGGTCTGCTCGATGACCCGCCGCTCCGCATTGAGCCGGTCGAGTTCGAAGGCAATGCGCGCGGTTTCGGACGGATCGTCTTCCATCAGCAACCGCGCGCCGAGATCGGCGCGACCGATACGGCCGCCCGCGTTGATGCGCGGGCCGAGCAGAAAGCCGAGGTGCCACGGCTCCGGCGGTCCGGTCAGCCGCGCGACATCCATCAGCGCGGTGATACCGGCATTGTCGCGCCGCCGCATCGCGATCAGGCCTTTGACGACGAAGGCGCGGTTGAGCCCGGTGAGCGGCACCACGTCCGCCACGGTGCCGAGAGCGACAAGGTGCAAAACCGCCAGTAGATCGGGCTCCTTGCGGCTTTCGGTCCAGAAATTGCGGCTGCGTAACTCGCGGCTCACCGCAACCAGCGTCAGGAACACGAGACCCACGGCGGCGAGATGCCCGAGCGCCGACAAATCGTCGGCGCGGTTCGGATTGACGATGGCAACCGCCGGCGGCAATTGCTCATCGGCCTGATGATGGTCGATCACGACGGTATCGAGATTCAGTTTTTTGGCTTCGAGCAGCGGCTCCATGCTGGTGGTTCCGCAGTCGACGGTAATCAGAAGCTTGACCTCGCGCTCGGCGAACGAGCGGATCGCGTCGATATTCGGTCCGTAGCCTTCGAAGATGCGGTCGGGGATGTGGACAATCGGATCGAGCCCGCATTGCCGCAAATAGCGCGCCAATAGCGCCGACGCGGTCGCGCCATCGACATCATAGTCGCCGAAGATCGCAACCTTGTCGCATTGTATGATGGCGTCGGCGAGGCGCGCCGCGGCGGCCGGCATCGCGGTCAGGCCATGCGGGTCCGGCATCAGATGCTTGATGGTGGGATCGAGATAGGCCGCGACCTCATCGGGTTCGACCCCGCGGCTAGCCAAAATCCGCGCCAGCAATTCCGAAACGCCGGCACGCTGCGCGATCGCGAGCGCACGCACCTCACCACGGGCATCGAGCCGGTCGCGCCACACGCGGCCGGTTACGGACTGTTCGACGCCGAGAAAGACGCCCGGCGGCGCAATTTTGAGCAGGGGCAACACCATGGAATACAGCGTGGTCGAATCCAGCCGGGATATTGATCTAAAAAACCTGCCGCGCGTGGAAAATATCACGCGTGCGGAGCACCGCCGAAAGCACCCGGTTTCTTTGTCGCGCGCAGCGTTGCCCCCGCTAATACAGCAGAATATCTCAGTGCTATCCGTTATTTGGGAAGCAAACCGCGATGCGCCAGCACCAGACCACCGAGAGCCGATCCCCTAAAG
>JBPCQM010000269.1:0-6982 GCA_050998115.1 Pseudolabrys sp.
GGCGGTGACTGCGCAAGCGGAGAGCCAGGCCTCGCCGGAGGCGTCCGCCGCGGCGCCCCCGCCCCCGGCGCAGCCGATGGCCCCCATGTCGGAGCGCGAAGTCGCGATGCGGGCCATGCTGCGGGAGGTGCGGGAGCACGTCACGAAGAGTGCCGATTATGTCGGCACGGGTTTCGCCGACGAGGCCCGCAAGATGCATTACGGTGAGATCGAGCATCGCTCGATCTACGGCGAGGCCTCGCCCAAGGAAGCTAAAGACCTGTCGGAAGAGGGCATCGAATTCCATCCACTGCCGACTTTGCCGGACGAGCACAACTAGAGTGCGCAGCAGCCGTATCCCGGGCGCAACGCAGCACGCTGTGATGCGTTGTAGGCCCGGGGATCGTGGTCAGAATGCTCTACGGCCCGGATCTGCGGTGCACCGCGTCCGGGAAAAGCGATCAGTGCGCCCAGATCGATAAGACGACGCCAGCGACCACCAGCACGATGCCGATCGTTTCGCGCGGCGTAGCCGGTTGCTTGAAAACGAATTTTGAGATGCCCTGCGCGAACAAAACCTCGACCAAAGCGAGCGTTCGCACGCTCGCCGCCGTGGCGATGGCGAAGGCGAGGAACCAGAATTGCGAGGCGAACGCGCCCATAAAGCCGGCAAAGATCGACGGTTTCCAGGCGCGGAAGATCGCCTTCAGCACGCCGGGGTCGCGCAACGCGAGCCAGGCTGAGAGCAGCACCGCTTGCAGCACCAACCCGACCAGCAAGGTGTAGGTCGCGGACAGCACAAATCCGTTGACGGATTCGAGTGTCAGAATCGCGCCACGATAACCGATCGCTGAAAGCCCAAACATGCCGCCCGAAATAAGTCCGAGCACGGTCGGCTTTATGCCGCCGGCTTGCGCCGCGCCGGGCTTGAGCGACATCACCACAACGCCGGCGGTAGCGACCAGAATCGCAATCGCCAGCGGCAGCGTCACCTTGTCGCCGAGCAGCACGAAGCCAAAAAGCGCAACCTGGATCGGCTCGGTCTTAATATAGGCGATGGTGACAACGAAGGAGCGGTCGTTCATCGCCGCCAGCATCAGCGCCGTGGCGGCGATTTGCGCCAGCAAGCCATCGGCGATCCACGGCCAATAAATGGGTCCGGGCCGCGGAAGCGGCGCCCCGGTCGCCAGCATCACGCCGATGAGGAACAGCAGCGCAAACGGAGCCCCGAATAAAAATCTCACATGCGTGGCACCCACCGTGCCGAGCGTCACGGTCAACTCGCGTTGCATGGCGTTGCGCGCAGTTTGTCCCGCGGCGGCGATCACGGTAAAGGCGGCCCAGAGCATGACGTATTCGATCAGGCGGGAGATTTATCGGCGGGACGCTCGGCGACGACCATGTAATTCACGTCCATGTCGGACGACAACTGCCAGCGGTCGGCCAGCACATTGTAGATCACGCCACGCTCACCGATTACCCGAAGCCCGGATTTCTCCAGCGCAACCCTGAGTTCCACCGGGGTGACGAACTTGTCCCACCGATGGGTGCCGCGCGGCACCCATCGCAATACGTATTCGGCGCCAACGATGGCGAGCGCGAAGCTTTTCAGGGTACGGTTGAGCGTGGCAACAAACAGCAAGCCGCCAGGTCTTACCATCGACGCGCAAGTGGCGATGAACGAACGCACGTCCGCGACGTGCTCGACCACCTCCATCGCCAGCACGACGTCGAACTTTTCCTTCGCCGCCGCCAATAGCTCCGCGGTGGTGGCGCGGTAATCCACCTCAACACCCGATGCCCGCGCATGCGCTTGCGCCGCGGCGATGTTCTCCGCGGCCGGGTCGGCGCCCACAACTTCGCCGCCGAGCCGCGCCAGCGGTTCCGATAAAACCCCGCCGCCGCAGCCGACATCGAGAAACCGCAGACCCTCGAGGCAGCCGAGCTTTTTCGGATCACGGCTGAACCGCGCCGCCGCCTGGTCGCGTATATATGCGAGCCGCACCGGATTGAACTTATGCAGCATCGCCATCGGCCCGCGCGCATCCCACCAGTCGCTGGCGTGGCGCGAGAAGCGCTCGACTTCGGCCTTGTCGACAGACGACCTGCGCCTCCGGCTTTCCATCAGCGCGCCGTCACATGGTTACGGAAATCGAGCGGCGCGGCGATGCCGCACAGCGGCTCCAGCCCGATGCCGGTGCCGCGAATGGTGATATCGCCATAGTTCAGCAGCCGGCCGAACAGCGACTGGTCGACGTCGACGCTTTCCACCTTGTCCATGTTCATTTCGACGGTGTGCCGCCGAATGAAGCCGCGCTTGTAGACGATGCGCCGGTTGGTGACGTCGATCTCCGTCGTCCAACGCTTGAACCAGGCCATGAACAGCCAGATGCCGCCGACCACCGCGCAGCCGCTCGACACCAGGAGCCAGATCGCTCCCGCCGAACTATCGGCGGCTTGCGTTAACGCGAGCAGCGCCAGCAGCAAGATGCCGATCGCGGGAATGTAAATGATCCAGTGAATCTTGCTGGTATGCACGATGCTTTCGCCAGGCTGCAGGATTCCCTCGATATACCTCATGTCGTGCCGCGCGCTTTGCTTTATTGCAGTCTCAACAGGCCGCCGGTATGTATACGCGCCTTTTGCAGCCGGCGCTCGGACGACCTTGCGCCGGTTTTACTGCAAAAATCACGCGTCTGGGAAAGTCGGAACCGAAAAGCTATGGCTCGGCTGGTGATGAAATTTGGCGGAACATCGGTCGCCGATCTCGACCGCATCCGCAATGTCGCGCGCCACGTCAAGCGGGAGACCGATGCCGGCAACAATGTTGCCGTCGTGGTCTCCGCCATGGCCGGCGCCACCAATCAGCTGGTCGAATGGTGCCGCCAGGCCGCGATGCTGCACGACGCGCGCGAATACGATGCGGTGGTGGCCTCCGGCGAACAGGTCACTGCCGGCCTACTGGCATTGGCGCTTGAAAATATGGGCGTCAATGCGCGTTCTTGGCAAGGCTGGCAACTGCCGATCTATACCGACAACGCGCACGCTTCCGCGCGCATCCTCGACGTCAACGGCGCCGAGTTGATCAGGCGTTTCAAGGAGCACAAGCAGGTCGCAGTCATTGCCGGCTTCCAGGGCATGCACAAGGAAACCGGACGCATTACGACGCTGGGCCGCGGCGGCTCAGATACCTCGGCGGTGGCAATCGCCGCCGCGATCGGCGCCGAGCGTTGCGACATCTACACCGCCGTCGACGGCGTCTACACCACCGATCCGCGCGTGGTGCCGCAGGCGCAGCGGCTCGACAAGATCGCCTACGAGGAAATGCTGGAGCTCGCTTCGCTCGGCGCCAAGGTCATGCAGGTGCGCTCGGTCGAGCTTGGCATGGTGCACAACGTGCGCATTTTCGTGCGATCGAGTTTCGTGAATCCCGAAGACATCGATCCGCGGGCGACGCCCGTGGGAACTCTCATTTGCGACGAGGCAGACATCGTGGAACAGCAAGTCGTCACCGGCATCGCCTTCTCCAAGGACGAGGCGCAGATTTCGATCCGGCGCGTGCAGGACAAGCCCGGCGTCGCCGCCGCGATCTTCGGCCCGCTTGCCGACAGCAGCATCAATGTCGACATGATCGTGCAGAACGTCTCGGCCGACGGCGCCACCACCGACCTCACTTTCACGGTGCCATCTGCCGACTATGAGCGCGCCCGCACCACCATCGAAAAGGCGAAGAGCGCGATCGGCTACGAGCGGCTCGACGGCGCGACCGATGTCGCCAAGGTCTCGGTGATCGGCATCGGCATGCGAAGCCATGCGGGGGTGGCGGCCCAAGCCTTCAAGGCGCTGGCCGAGCAGAAGATCAATATCCGGGCCATCACCACCTCGGAGATCAAGTTCTCGGTGCTGATCGATGCCGCGCACACCGACCTCGCGGTGCGCACGCTACATCGGCTGTACGGCCTCGACAAAAATTAGGTTGCAAGTGCAGCTATTGTGCAGCGCAGTGGAATTTTCTCCTGTCAGGCGGACAAAACAGGCCCGTCCGCCCCGGTGGCTTGCTCCTTGCATGGCCCATTGGTTATAGCCTGACTTCAAAATGCGGTTGCGGAATCCGGGCTTCGCGGTCGCCTTTCCTACATGGTTGGGCCGTATTGAAGCTGCGTCCCGAGCCGCAGCAAAGGGGCTTCTAGATGCGTGGCGCACTCGGCGGTCCGCGCGTGCTTCTACGCCGGCTTCGCGAGGTGATGGCGGAGCCGGTCAGCGCGCAGGACCGCCTCGACAAAATTGTGGTGCTGATTGCCGCCAACATGGTGGCGGAGGTGTGCTCCGTCTACGTGCTGCGCGTCGACGGCACGCTTGAGCTGTACGCCACCGAAGGCCTGAAGCGAGAGGCGGTCCACCAGACCGTGCTGGGCGTAAACGAAGGCCTGGTCGGGCTGGTGGCGAGCGAGGCCAAGCCGATCAACCTATCGGCCGCGCAGGACCATCCGGCCTTTTCGTTTCGCCCGGAGACCGGCGAAGAGATATATCACTCGTTCCTCGGCGTGCCGGTGCTGCGCGCCGGCAATACGCTCGGCGTTCTCGTCGTGCAGAACCGCGCGCGGCGCACCTATACCGAAGAGGAAGAAGAAGCGCTGCAAACCACCGCCATGGTGGTGGCCGAAATGGTGGCGTCGGGCGAACTGACGTCACTCGCCCGTCCCGGCGCTGAACCGGCCGCCCGCCACTCGCTCGCGATTGACGGAACTGCCTTATCAGACGGCATCGCACTCGGCCATGTAGTTCTGCACGAGCCCCGCGTCGTCATCACCAATGTGATCGCCGACGACGTTCCGAAGGAACTAAAGCGCCTCGATGCTGCCATCGCCACCTTTCGCGCCGATCTCGACCGCATGCTCGAGCACGGCGACGTCGCACAAGACGGCGAACATCGCGATATTCTCGAAGCCTACCGGATGTTCGGTTACGACAAAGGCTGGCTCGAAAAAATGCGCGAGGCGGTGCAGACCGGCCTGACCGCCGAGGCCGGCGTCGAGCGCGTGCAGTCCGACACCCGTGCGCGAATGTTGCGCGCCACCGATCCTTATTTGCGCGACCGCCTGCACGACCTCGACGACCTCGCCAACCGGCTGATGCGTGTGCTGATGGGCAAGGATCATGCGCCGTCGCGCGAGCATTTGCCGGAAAACGCCATCCTGGTGGCACGCTCGATGGGCCCGGCCGCCTTGCTCGACTACGACCGCAAACGGCTGCGCGGGCTCGTGCTGGAAGAAGGCGGACCAACCTCGCACGTCTCGATTGTGGCGCGCGCGATGGGCATCCCTGCGATCGGCGAGATCGCTAACGCGACCGGTCTGGTCGAGCCCGGCGACGCCATCATCGTCGATGGCACTTCCGGTCACCTGCATCTGCGGCCGCCGCCCGACATCGAAAGCGCCTATGTCGAGCGGGTGAAATTGCGCGCGCGCCGCCAGGCGCAATATCACGCGCTGCGTGAGCGCCCGTGCGTCACCAAAGACGGCCAGCCGGTCGCGCTGATGATCAATGCTGGCCTCATCATCGACTTGCCGCATATTGAGGAAACCGGCGCCGCCGGCATCGGACTGTTCCGCACCGAGCTGCAGTTCATGGTGGCGAACTCGCTGCCTCGCACCAGCGAGCAACTTGCGCTCTACCGCGCGGTGCTCGATGCCGCCGGCGGCAAGCCCGTGACGTTCCGCACCCTCGACATCGGCGGCGACAAAGTGCTGCCATATATGCGCAATTTCGAGGAGGAAAATCCCGCGCTGGGCTGGCGCGCGATCCGACTCGGCCTCGACCGGCCCGGCCTGCTGCGCAGCCAGATCCGCGCTTTGCTGCGCGCGGCCGGTGGGCGCGATTTGCGGGTAATGTTCCCGATGATCGCCACCGTCGAAGAATTCGATCAGGCCAAGGCGATGGTAGAGATGGAATTGACCCATCTGCGCCGCCACGGCCACACTTTGCCGGAGCGCGTCGACATCGGCACCATGGTCGAGGTGCCATCGCTCCTCTTCCAGATCGACGAACTGCTCGAGCGCGTCGACTTCCTGTCGGTCGGCTCCAACGACCTGATGCAGTTCCTGTACGCCGCCGATCGCGGCAATACCCGCGTATCGAAGCGCTTCGACATATTGTCGAGCCCGGTGATGCGCGCGTTCAAGGACATCGCCGACAAAGCGCGCAAGCACGTCAAGCCGGTCGCGCTGTGCGGCGAATTGGCGTCGCAACCGATCGGCGCGCTGGCGCTGGCGACGCTCGGCTACCGCTCGTTATCGCTGTCGCCGTCCGCGGTCGGACCCGTCAAAGCGCTTCTGCTCGATCTCGATTTGCGCAAGGCCGAGAAAGCGATTCTGCCTCTATTGGAAAAGCCGGTCGGTAGCGTGTCGGTTCGTGGCGAGCTCGAAAGCTTCGCCATCTCGGAAGGCCTGCAATTGTAGCGAGGCCGCTTGATCGGCTTTTGCCGGACTTGTCCCGATCAATCCCCGCTTCTACGTATAGACCACAGGCTCAACGATGCTCCCGCAACAGAAACTCGACGCTTTGCTAGACCGCCATTCGCGGATCGAGAGCGAGCTTGCGAGCGGGCTCTCGACCGACGCGCTGATCAAGCTCTCGCGCGAGCACGCCGAATTGTCACCTGTGGTCGAGGAGATCAGGACTTATCGCGTGCTCGAAGCGGAAATCAACGAACTTCAGGCGTTGGCGACCGATCCAGCGACCGATCCCGAAATGAGAAGAATGGCGGCCGCCGAGCGGCCCGCGCTCGACGCCCGCAAGAGCGCGCTTGAGGAAAAAATCCGTCTCGCCCTGCTGCCCAAAGATGCGATGGACGATCACAACGCCATCCTCGAAATCCGCGCCGGCACCGGCGGCGACGAAGCTTCGCTGTTCGCCGGCGCCCTGTTCCGCATGTACGAGCGCTACACCGCCAAGCAGGGCTGGAAGAGCGAAATCGTCCCGATGAGCGGGGGCACCAAAGGCG
>JBPCQM010000001.1:0-6349 GCA_050998115.1 Pseudolabrys sp.
AGACGTTTCAGATATGCGCGCAAGTCATCGGTCGAGGCATCGCGCAGGCTGCGGCCGGGCACGGGGAGATCGGCGGCAAGATCGTTGAGGTCGCGGCGATAAGCGTCCAGTGTGTTGACTCCGGCGCCGCGCTCGGCCGCCAGCATGTCGAGAAACAGCGCGATGCCGGGTTCAGGGCGCGACGGTTTGGCGGGCATTTTGTCGGTCGCGGTGCGGGCCATCGCGGTGGTTGGCCTAGCGCGGCGGCTTGAGGAATTTGTCCGGCGTGATCGTCACCGAGATCTCGCGCGGCTGCGGCTTCACGAAATTGGCAAGAGCGAAAACCGTCACATAGCCAAGCCCCCCGAGCAGACCGACCACCAGCAGGAACCTGAAAAGTGACGGCATGAGCGCTCCGCGGCCCTTCTCGAATCACGTTATCTCTGCGGGCAAATATCACAGTAAGTATCGCAGCAAGCGTCGTTTATGGCCCGGTCTCGACTGTAGCGATAACTGGTATATGGAACCCTGACGAAGCCAGGGAAGAGCGGCGATGGCCGATAATATCCTGCAAAAGCCGGCCGAAACCAGCGCCGAGCGGCAAATCGCAGCCGTGCTGGCGCTGCGCTCCATTGTGCTGGTCGGCATGATGGGCGCCGGTAAGTCGTCGGTCGGGCGCCGGCTCGCCGCGCGGCTTGGCATTCCCTTCGTCGACGCCGACAGCGAGATTGAAGCGGCGGCCGGCATGAGCATCGTCGATATCTTCTCGATGCATGGCGAACCCTATTTCCGCACCGGCGAGGCGCGAGTGATCGCGCGGTTGCTCGACAATGGCCCGCAAGTGCTGGCGACTGGCGGCGGCGCAGTGCTCGATCCGCAGACCCGCGCCCTGATCGCGCAGAAGGGCGTCTCGATCTGGCTGAAGGCAGATCTCGATGTGCTACTGCGTCGGACCAAGCGCCGCACCGGCCGGCCGCTGGCCGAGCAGATCAAGACGCTGCTGCCGCAGCGCGAGCCATATTACGCGCAGGCCGATTTGACCGCGCACTCGCGCGACGAACCGCATGATGCCGTGGTTGACGATATTATTGCGGCGCTGGCGGGCCATCTGCGGCGGCTGGCGGAGCAGCGGACATGACCGCGCAGCCGCGCGGCAGCGAATCGACGGTGGTCAAGGTAGCGCTCGGCAAGCGCGGCTACGACATCGTGATTGGCCGAGGCGGCCTCAGCACGCTCGGTGCGCGCATCAAGGCATTGCGGCCCGGCGCCAGGGCGGCGATCGTCAGCGACGAGGCCGTGGCCAAGCAGCATCTTCCCGCTACGGAGGCTGCACTCAGGATGGCCGGCATCGAATCCGCGCGCATCGTGGTGCCGCCGGGCGAGGGCTCAAAAAGTTACGCGAGTTTCGAGAAGGTTTGCGAGGCGCTGATCGCGGCGCGCATCGGGCGCGGCGATCTGGTAGTCGCGCTCGGCGGCGGCGTGGTCGGCGATCTCGCCGGTTACGCGGCGGCCAGCGTGCGGCGCGGCCTGGATTTCGTCCAGCTGCCGACCTCGCTGCTGGCGCAGGTCGATTCATCGGTCGGCGGCAAGACCGGCATCAATTCCGCTCAGGGCAAAAATCTGGTCGGCGCGTTTCATCAGCCGATTTTGGTGATCGCCGACACCGCGCTGCTCGACACGCTGCCAGCGCGGGAATTCCGCGCCGGTTATGCCGAGGTGGCGAAATATGGTTTGCTCGGCGACGCCGCGTTTTTCTCTTGGCTCGAAGCCAACTGGAAGGCAGTCTTTTCCGGCGGGCAAGCCTCCGGCAGCAATGCGCGCGACCACGCCATCGCGGTGTGTTGCCGCGGCAAGGCCGCCATCGTCGGGCGCGACGAGCGCGAAACCGGCGAGCGGGCGCTGCTTAATCTTGGTCATACGTTCGGCCACGCGTTTGAAGCCGCCGCCGGATTTTCGCAGCGGCTGCTGCACGGCGAGGCCGTTGCCCTCGGCATCAGCATGGCGTTCCAGTTCTCGGCCAACAAGGGTCTGTTGGCTGCGGCGGAAACCGACCGCGCCATACGTCACCTTGCGTCGGTCGGGTTGCCGACCCACATTAAGGATGTGCAAAACGAGATGCCGGACGCCGACCGGCTGATGGAACTCATCGCGCAGGACAAAAAGGTCAAACGGGGCAAACTCACATTTATTCTCGTGCGCGGCATCGGTCGGGCCTTCGTCGCAAGCGAGGTCGACCCGGTTGAAGTGCGCGCCTTCTTGTCCGACAAGCTCGCCAACACATGACGCAATACGACTGGCTCTCTCTCGTTATCGTGGTGATCTGCCTGCTGCTGTCGGCATTCTTCGCGGGCAGCGAGACGGCGCTTACCGCCTCGTCGCGCGCCAGCATGGCGCGGCTTGAAAAACACGGCAATCGCGGCGCCCGGATAGTCAACCGCCTGCTCGAGCAGCGCGAGCGGCTGATCGGAGCGCTGCTGCTCGGCAACAACGCCGTCAACATCGCCGCGTCCTCGCTTGCGACCAGTATCTTTCTGGTGTGGTTCGGCAACGCCGGGGTCGTCTACGCCACCGTCGGCATGACGATCCTGGTCGTGGTGTTCTCCGAAGTGCTGCCGAAAACCGCGGCCTTCAACGCGCCGGACCGCATCGCGTTGTTCGTAGCGCGGCCGATGCAATGGGTCGTCATGTTGCTTGGCCCGATTCTCATGGCGATCGAGGCGCTGGTGCGCGCGCTGCTCAGACCGCTCGGCATCATCGTCGGCGAGGACGTCGGGGTGCTGTCGGCGCATGAGGAATTGCGCGGCGCCGTCGACCTGATGCATCGCGAAGGCGACGTGGAAAAGCACGACCGCGACATGTTCGGCGGGGTGCTCGATTTGCGCGAGCTCGAAGTGTCCGACGTCATGGTTCACCGCACCAAGATGATTACCGTCTGCGCGACCGATCCGCCGGAAGACATCGTCAACGCGGTGATCGCCTCGCCGGTGACGCGACTGCCGATGTGGCGCTCTACGCCGGAAAACATCGTCGGCATCATGCACGTCAAGGATTTGTTGCGGGCGCTGCACGCTGTCGACGGCGCCGCCGACAAGATCGACATCGCGGCGCTAATGACGGCGCCGTGGTTCGTTCCCGATACCCGCTCGGTATCGGAGCAGCTCAAGGCGTTCAGGCGGCGCAAGACGCCGTTCGCGCTGGTGGTCGACGAATATGGCGAGGTCGAGGGACTGGTCACGCTGGAGGATATTCTGGAGGAGATCGTCGGTGACATCACCGACGAGCACGACGTCGCCATGCCGGGGGTGCGCCGCCAGCCGGACGGCTCGGTCAACGTCGATGGCGCGGTGCCGATCCGCGACCTCAACCGCGTAATGGAATGGAATCTGCCGGACGAGGAAGCCACCACCGTCGCCGGGCTGGTCATCCATGAGGCGCGCTCGATTCCCGAACCGGGGCAGAGCTTCACTTTTCACGGCTTTCGCATTCGCGTGCTGCGCCGCGCGCGCAACCGTATTATGGCGCTGCGCATCCAGCCGCTGCCAAAGAAGCAAACGGCCAAGGCGCGGTGATATCAATCACCGTTCGTCCCCGCACTCGGGTCCGATCTTCGATCGGCCCGAGCCCAGGCTCCAGCGGGGCGGGGATGAGCGGGCGAATCTAATTGGCGCCTTCCCCCGGCGCTTGCGCGTGGATGGCGAGCGCGTGAACGCCGCCGGCCAGTTCAGCGGCGAGCGCCGCGTTGATCAGGCGATGGCGCTCGATCCGGCTCTTCCCTTTGAAGGCGTCGGCTACAATATAAACGCGATAGTGCGTCTGCCCGCCTTCGCGATGGCCGGCATGGCCGGCATGCAAATGCGATTCATCGACAACCCTCAGGCTTTCAGGCGTAAAGGCCGCGTTGAGCTTCTTGGTTATGACATCTTCAGTGCGCACCATAGCGACTTACGGGGGCAGGGCGGCGCGGTCAATTCACTCTAACTGCGAGCTCAAGCGAAAGGACTTGCGGTGAACCGGCCGGTTTCCGCATAATGTTCGGTCATGAAATTCGATTCACCATTGTTCGACGGCATTCGCGTCAAACCGGAAAACGATCGCCGCAAGAAGAAGGCGGGCCCGGCTTGCGATTGGACCGGCTGCAAAAACGAAGGAACCAACCGCGCGCCGAAGGGCCGCGGCCGGGAGAAAGACTATTGGAATTTTTGCCTGAAGCACGTGCGCGAATATAATCAGAATTATAATTTTTTCGCCGGCATGGCCGACGACGCGGTGCTTGCCTATCAGAAGGACGCGCTCACCGGCCATCGGCCAACCTGGAAGATGGGCACCGGCAAGCGCGGTAACGACAGCCTGCGCGACGCCACCGACGCCCTCAACATGTTCCACGAGATGAACGGCAAGCCGGGCTCGCGTCCGGATCCCGATCACAAACCGGAAAAGCGCATCATTCGCAACGCCGAGCGAAAAGCGCTGGAGACGCTCGGGCTGGAGGCCGGCGTCGCCAAGGTGGCGGTGAAGATGCGCTTCAAGGAACTGGTGAAACGCCACCATCCCGATGCCAATAACGGCGATGCCTCGAGTCAGGACCGTCTGGTCGAGATCATTGAGGCGTACAAATATCTCAAGTCGATCGGAATCGGCTGAGCGCCTTCTGGGCGTGCCGCTCCGGCTGCAAATCGCCAGACTGTCGCTATCTCATTGAAAAGATTGATCGGTGGCATGCGGAAGCTTGGGTTTTTCCGCCTGATTGCTTCTGCTAGGTTGGCACCCGATATCCGACCCAGCCGGTCCCTTTAATTGCGCTCCCGGTTTCGGGGGTTCCGAAGCCACGGAGGATCAATGCCTGCCGCCATACAAGAAACGCCGAGCCTGCCCGACATGAAGGTGTCGATCCGGCAGGTGTTCGGCATCGAGAGCGACATGGAAGTGCCGGCCTATTCCAAGGCCGATGAATACGTGCCGGATATCGATCCGGATTATCGCTTTGACCGGCCGACCACGCTCGCCATCCTTGCCGGCTTTGCTCACAATCGCCGCGTCATTGTCTCCGGCTATCACGGCACCGGCAAGTCGACCCATATCGAGCAGGTCGCGGCGCGGCTCAACTGGCCGATGGTGCGCGTCAATCTCGACAGCCACATCAGCCGCATCGACCTGGTCGGCAAGGACGCCATCGTGCTCAAGGATGGCAAGCAGGTCACCGAATTTCGTGACGGCATCTTGCCATGGGCCTATCAGCACAATGTGGCGCTGTGCTTCGACGAATACGACGCCGGCCGCCCCGATGTGATGTTCGTGATCCAGCGCGTGCTGGAACTCTCCGGCAAGCTGACCTTGCTCGACCAGAATAAGGTCATCCGTCCGCATCCGTCGTTCAGGCTGTTCGCCACCGCCAACACGATCGGGCTCGGCGACACCTCAGGGCTGTACCACGGCACGCAGCAGATCAACCAAGGCCAGATGGACCGCTGGTCGATCGTCACGACGCTGAACTACCTACCGCACGACAACGAGGTCGAGATCGTATTGGCGAAGGCGCGTCATTACCGCACCAAGGAAGGCCGCGACATCGTCAACCGCATGGTGCGGGTCGCCGACCTCACCCGCAACGCATTCATGAACGGCGACCTGTCGACCGTCATGAGTCCGCGTACGGTGATCACCTGGGCGGATAATTCCGACATCTTCGGCGATATCGGGTTCGCGTTCCGGGTCACATTCCTGAACAAGTGCGACGAGCTGGAGCGACCGTTGGTCGCCGAGTTCTATCAGCGCTGTTTCGGGATCGAACTGCCGGAAAGTTCGGTAAACGTGGCGCTGAGCTGATGGCCCCTTGACGAGACTAGCGAACTTCTTCGAGGGCAGAAAGGCGCTCCTCAAGCGAAACAAGGCGCTGTTCGACTGCTGCCGTGGCGTACCGGCCCAGGACGCTTTCACCTATCAAAGCCTGCCGTTGGCTTTGCAGGCGATCGTCGATGCGTGAAAAACTCGCTCGGGTTTCGTCTCGGAATTCCGCAAACTGCGCATTGAAATCTTTGAATTCCTTGCGGAATTCCTGCAAGAGCCGGAGTGTGTGGTTTTCGATGTCAGTCATGGGTCGATCCCTGATATCACGACACAAGATAAGCTCTACTTTGTGCTGAATAAAGGACTCACTTAGCCTCACCCATGGCCTCCAACAGCAAACCAAAGACTTCGGCCAAGGAAGCCCCGACCGAGCCGTTCAAACGCGCGCTCGGCGGCTGTCTGCGCGCGCTTGCCAAGCAGCCGGAACTGGAAGTCGCCTACGCGGCCGAGCGTCCGGCGCTGTCGGCCGGCAAGGTCCGGCTGCCGGAACCGCCGCGCAAGATGAACGCACAGGACGCTGCGATCC
>JBPCQM010000019.1:0-5453 GCA_050998115.1 Pseudolabrys sp.
ATATTGATCTCGTTGAGCTTGACCGCGAACGATGTGTTGCGAAAGCCCCGCTTCGGCAGGCGACGATGCAGCGGCATCTGGCCACCTTCGAAGCCCTTGATGCGAACGCCCGAGCGCGCGGTCTGGCCCTTGCCGCCGCGGCCGCCAGTCTTGCCCTTGCCGGAGCCGATGCCGCGCCCGATGCGGGTGCGCTGCTGGCGCGAGCCGGGATTATCGGCGATCTCATGAAGTTTCATGGCGTCCTCACTCTCCGGCCACACGCACCAGATGGCGCACCTTGCGGATCATGCCGCGGGTGGCGGAAGTATCCGGCAAATCCTTGACGCGGCCGATCTTGTTCAAGCCGAGCCCGATCAACGTCTGTCGCTGGTCGGCGGAGCGCCGTTGCGGGCTGCCGGTCTGCTCGACCTTGAGGGTCTTGTTCGCTGCTTTCGCCATAACCGCGCCTCTTATTCCGCCACTTGCTCGGCGTCGCCTTCGCGGCGGCGGCCCTGCAAGGTGGACACCTTGATGTTGCGGCGCGCCGCGACCGAGCGCGGCGAATCCTGGTGCTTGAGCGCGTCGAAGGTGGCGCACACCATGTTGTAAGGGTTTGACGAGCCGAGCGACTTCGCCACCACGTCCTGCATGCCGAGCGTCTCGAAGACGGCACGCATCGGACCGCCGGCGATCACGCCGGTGCCCGGAGGCGCCGCGCGCAGGAACACCTTGCCGGCGCCGTGGCGGCCGAACACGTCGTGATGCAGCGTGCGGCCTTCGCGCAGCGGCACCCGGGTCAACGAACGCTTGGCGGCTTCGGTTGCCTTGCGGATCGCTTCCGGCACCTCGCGCGCCTTGCCGTGGCCAAAACCGGCGCGGCCTTTTTGATCGCCGACCACGACCAGCGCCGCAAAAGCAAACCGCCGGCCGCCCTTGACCACCTTGGCGACGCGATTGATGTGCACCAGCTTGTCAATGAACTCGCTGTCGCGCTCCTCGCGCCTGCCGCCGCGGTCGCGATCTCGTCGGGGTTCACGTGCCATAATATTTTGCCTGTTAAAAGTTGAGACCGCCCTCACGGGCGGAATCGGCCAGCGCCTTGACGCGGCCGTGATACCGATAACCGCCGCGGTCGAACACGACGTCCTTGATGCCTTTTTGCAGCGCGCGTTCGGCCAAGAGCTTGCCGACCGCCTTGGCGGCCTTGATGTCGGCGCCCTTGGTTTTGGCCTCGGTGAAGGAAGCGTCGAGCGAGGATGCCGCCGCCACGGTCTGGCCCTTCTCGTCGTCGATGAGCTGGGCGTAAATGTGCTTGGACGAGCGGAATACCGAAAGGCGCGTACGACCGTAGGCGGCGATACGGGTACGATGCCGCACGCTCTTGGTGCGCCGCGCCGTCCGGGTTCTGAGTTTTGACATCGCGCGCTCCGTTACTTCTTCTTGCCTTCCTTGCGGAAGATGTATTCGCCGGCGTATTTTACGCCTTTGCCTTTGTAAGGCTCGGGCGGGCGATAGCTGCGGATTTCGGCGGCAACCTGGCCGACCTTCTGCTTGTCCGAGCCGGTGATCTTGATTTCGGTCGGCTTGGCCGCCGCGATCGTGATGCCTTCCGGGATCGCATATTGTACGTCGTGGCTAAAGCCGAGCTGCAGGTTCAACGTCTTGCCCTGTACCGCCGCGCGATAACCGACGCCTGTGATTTCGAGGTTTTCCTCGAAGCCCTTGGTAACGCCGGTCATCAGGTTGGCGATCAGGGTGCGCGAGGTCCCCCACATCGAGCGCGCCCGCTTGGTGTCGTTGCGCGGATCGAGCTGGATCGCGCCCTTGTCTATTTTCACGGTGACGTCGTCGGACACGACCAGTTGCAGGGTGCCTTTCGGACCCTTCACCTTGACCGTCTGTCCTTCAACATTGGCGGTGACGCCGGAGGGCACGCTGACCGGTTTTTTTCCTACGCGAGACATCAGAACACCGTGCAGATGATTTCGCCGCCGACATTGGCGTCGCGGGCGTCGTGGTCGGCCATCACGCCTTTCGGCGTCGACAGGATCGAAATGCCGAGCCCGTTATTGATGCGCGGCAATGCCTTGACCGAGGCATAGACCCGGCGGCCCGGCTTCGACACTCGCGAGATTTCGCGGATCACCGGCTCGCCCTCGAAATATTTCAGCTCGATCTCGATCTCGTTGCGACCCGAGGCGTGCGCCACGCTGGCATAGCCGCGGATGTAGCCCTCGCTCTTGAGCACTTCGAGCACGCGCTCGCGAAGCCGCGAGCCGGGCATCGAGACGTTGGACTTGTTGCGCATCTGCGCGTTGCGAATGCGCGCGATCATGTCGCCGATCGGATCGTTGACTGCCATGCGACCCTCCCTACCAGCTCGACTTCACAAGGCCAGGAATCAGCCCCTTGGAGCCGAGCTCGCGCAGCGCGATGCGGCTGAGACGGTGCTTGCGGTAGACGGCGCGCGGGCGGCCGGTCAGTTCGCAGCGGTTGCGCACGCGGGTGATCGCCGAATTGCGTGGCAACTCAGCGAGCTTGAGGGTCGCCGCGAAGCGCTCCTCCATCGGCAGTTTCTTGTCCATCGCGATCGCCTTGAGACGCGAGCGCCGGCCGGAGAACTTCTTGGCCATCCGCTTGCGTCTGTTGTTCTTCTCGATCGAACTCTTCTTAGCCATGTTTACTCCTGGGTTTCCGCGTTTGAGGGCTGCTCGCCCTCACTGCCGGAACGGGAAGTTGAATGCGGTGAGCAGCGCGCGCGCTTCATTGTCGTTGCGCGCGGTCGTGCACACAGTGATGTCCATGCCCCAGACCTCGGCCGCCTTGTCGAAGTCGATCTCGGGGAAAATCAAATGTTCCTTGATGCCGAGCGAGTAATTGCCGCGGCCGTCGAAGCTCTTGGGATTCAACCCGCGGAAATCGCGCACCCGCGGCAGCGCGATATTCACCAGCCGGTCGAGGAAGTCGTACATGCGTGTCTTGCGCAGCGTCACCTTGGCGCCGATCGCCTGGCCATCGCGCAATTTGTAGGTGGCGATCGACTTGCGCGACTTGGTGATGATCGCCTTCTGCCCGGCGATCATCGACAGATCGGCCGCGGCGGAATCTACTTTCTTGCGGTCGGCGACGCCCTCGCCGATCCCCATATTGAGCACCACCTTGGTGACGACAGGCACCTGCATGCGGTTTTTGTAGCCGAACTGCTTGGTGAGCTCGGGACGGATGACGTCCTCGAAATGCGCGCGCAGCCGCGACTTGTAGTTCGACGCGACGCGCGGCTTCTTTTCTTTCGGCGCAGCAGCCGCGGCCTTGGCGGCCTTGGCAGCCGCCGCCTTCTTTTCGGCCTTGGCGTCAGCCTTGGCTTTTGTGGTCTGGTCGGTATCAGCCATCGATCTCGACTCCCGAGCGTTTGGCGACACGCACCTTGCGGCGCGCTTCGCCCTCGCCGACGAATTTGAAGCCGACCCGCGTCGCCTTGCCGTCCTTCGGATCGGCCAGCGCCAGGTTGGACATGTGAATGGTGCCCTCGCGGGAAATGATGCCGCCTTCCTGCTGCGCGGTCTGGCGCTGGTGGCGCTTGATCATGGCGACGCCGCGCACGATGGCGCGGCCGGCGGCCGGGTGCACTTCGACCACTTCGCCGGTGCGGCCCTTGTCGCGGCCGGTAAGCACGACGACCTTGTCGCCTTTGCGGATCTTGGCGGCCATTACAGCACCTCCGGCGCCAACGAGATGATTTTCATGTGGTTCTTGGCGCGCAGCTCGCGCGGCACCGGCCCGAAGATGCGGGTGCCGACCGGCTCCATCTGCGGCGTGATCAATACGGCGGCGTTGCGGTCGAAGCGGATGGTCGATCCGTCCGGACGCCTGATGTCCTTGCGGATACGCACCACCACCGCCTTCATCACCTCGCCTTTTTTCACGCGGCCGCGCGGGATCGCTTCCTTGACCGATACGACGATGACGTCGCCGATCGTGGCGTATTTGCGCTTCGAGCCGCCCAGCACCTTGATGCACATGACGCGGCGCGCGCCGGAATTGTCCGCCACATCGAGGTTGGTTTGCATCTGAATCATGGTGCCGTTCTCGTCTTTTCGTCTCTAAATGCTGGCGCTTACAGCGCCTGCTTCTTCTTCTCGCCCCGGGTCACCGCCCAGCGCTTCAGCTTGGAAATCGGACGGCGCTCCTCGATCCACACCAGATCGCCGGTCTTGTATTCATTGGTCTCGTCATGCGCGTGATACTTCTTCGAGCGGCGCACGACCTTCTTCATGGTCGGATGGCTGAAACGCCGTTCGACCCGCACCACGACGGTCTTGTCCTGCTTGTCGCTGACGACGACGCCCTGCAGCGTGCGTTTCGGCATCTCTTACCTCTTATTCTTTCGGCTTCTTGGCGGCGGTCTTTTTCGCGCCAGTTTTGCGGCTTTTAGCGGATTGCGGCTTCTTCGATTTCGGCTTGTCCGACGCCGGCTTCCCGGCTTTCGGCTTTGCCGCTTTAGCGGCCTCCGGCCTGGCTTCGGCTTTCGGCTTTGCCGCTGGCTCCGGCGCGCCGGCGCGCTTTTGCGCGGCGATTGTCTTCATGCGCGCGATGTCGCGGCGGATCAGTCGCACCCGCGAGGTATTCTCCAGCTGCCCGGTGGCGCGCTGGAACCGCAGGTTGAACTGCTCTTTCTTCAGCTTGAGGACTTCGTCGTCCAGCTGATCGAGCGTCATCGCTCTGACGTCTGCAACTTTCATATCCATCACTCGGCGATGCGTTCGATGAAACGGGTCTTGACCGGCAGTTTGGCGGCGGCGAGCGCGAGCGCTTCCTTGGCGAGCGTGATCGGGATGCCGTCGACTTCAAACAAGATACGGCCTGGCTTGACGCGGCACACCCAGATTTCAGGCGTGCCCTTGCCTTTGCCCATGCGCACTTCGATCGGCTTTTTCGACACCGGCACGTCCGGATAAACGCGGATCCAGACCCGGCCGGCGCGCTTCATGTGGCGCGTCAACGCGCGGCGCGCCGCATCGATCTGGCGCGCGGTGACGCGATCCGGCTCGGTCGCCTTGAGGCCGAACTGGCCGAACGCAAAGCTCGCGCCACTGGTGGCGACGCCGTGGATGCGGCCCTTGAACGCCTTGCGAAACTTGGTGCGCTTCGGTTGCAGCATGACTTAGCTCTTGTTCTCTTTCATTTTCTTGCGCGTGATCTTGTCGCGCTAGGCGGCGTCGCGGCGCGGGCGGCCCTGATCGCCCTCGGCGAGCTTCTTGTCTTGCGCCATCGGGTCGTGCTCGAGGATTTCGCCCTTGAAGATCCAGACTTTGACGCCGCAAGTGCCATAGGTGGTGAACGCGGTGGCGACGCCATAGTCGACGTCGGCGCGCAGCGTGTGCAGCGGCACCCGGCCCTCGCGGTACCACTCCATGCGCGCGATTTCCGCGCCGCCGAGGCGGCCGGAACAATTGATGCGGATTCCTTCGGAGCCG
>JBPCQM010000092.1:0-11846 GCA_050998115.1 Pseudolabrys sp.
ATTTCGAAAGGCGGCGGGATTTATCCGCGCAGCCTGAAGGAAATCGCGCTGAGCCCCGAGGCGCAAAAGCTGATCGGCCTGCCGGAAAAGGTGACGCCGCAGCAGTTGATGAAGGCGATCCTGCAAATGCCGGTCGATCTGTTGTTTTTCGGCGGCATCGGCACATACATCCGCGCGTCGAGCGAGAGCGATGACGCCGCCGGCGACCGCGCCAATGATGCCATCCGCGTCACCGGCGCCGACCTCAAATGCAAGGTGATCGGCGAGGGCGCCAATCTCGGCATGACGCAGCGCGGCCGCGTCGAGGCGGCGATGAAAGGCGTTCGCCTCAACACCGACGCCATCGACAATTCCGCCGGCGTTAACACCTCGGACGTCGAGGTCAATATCAAGATCGCGCTGGTCAACCCGGTGCGCGCCGGCAAGCTGACGACCGAGGCGCGCAACAGCTTCCTCGCCGAAATGACCGACGAGGTGGCGCGGCTCGTGTTGCGCAACAATTATCTGCAAACGCTGGCGCTGTCGCTGGCGCAGCGGCGTGGCCTGGAAGACCTCGGCTTCCAGCAGCGGCTGATGCAGACGCTGGAGACTCGCGGCCTGCTCGACCGCGCGGTTGAATATTTGCCGGATGACATGGCGCTGGCCGACCGGCGCACTCGCAACCTGCCGTTGACGCGGCCGGAGCTCGCGGTGCTGCTCGCCTATGCCAAGCTGACGCTCTACAGCGACCTGCTGGACTCGACGGTGCCGGACGATCCATATCTCGGCCGCGAGTTGGCACGTTATTTCCCCAAGAAAATGCAGAAATATCCCGAGGCGCTCGACCAGCACCGGCTGCGCCGCGAGATCATATCCACCCAGCTCGCCAACTCGATGATCAATCGGGCCGGGCCAACGCTGGTGGTGCGGATCGCCGATCAGACCGGCGCCAGCGCCGAGCAAATCGCGGTTGCCTTCGCCGCCGTGCGCAACAGTTACGATATGCCGGCGATCAATGACGAGATCAACACGCTCGACAACAAGATTCCGGGCGAACTGCAGCTCTCGCTCTATGCCGCTGTTGAAAATCTTCTGCTCGATCGGCTGGTCTGGTTCCTGCGAAATGTCGATCTCAAACAGGGCCTCGCCAAGGTTATCGAGCATTATCACGACGGGATCGCCGAGGTGGCGCGGACGCTGGATGGCGCGCTATCGAAAGACGGCGTCGCGGCGCGCGATGCGCGGGAAACCGAGTTGGCCAAAGCCGGCCTGTCGGGCGAACTCGCGCGCAAGCTCGCCAATCTGCCGGAGCTCAAGCACGCCTCTGATATCGTGATGATCGCCGACCGCGCCAAGCGCCCCGTCGGCGAGGTGACGAAAACCTATTTCGCCGCTGAAGCATATTTCCAGCTCGACCGCGTATCCGCGGCCGTGAAGGACATCGCGGTCGCCGATTATTTCGACCGGCTGGCGCTCGATCGTTCGCTCGATTCGATCGGCGATGCGGAGCGCCGCATCACCGCGGCGATGGTCGGCAACGGCGCGACCGGCGCCGGCGCGGTCGAAGAGTGGGTCAAGCCGCGCCAGGCCGAGGTCGAGCGCATCCGCGCCGCGATCCACGAGATCGCCGGCTCGGGGCTGACGCTGTCGAAGTTGTCGGTCGCCGCCAGCATGCTGGGCGATCTGGCGAGGTAGTCTCCATCCTCAGGTGCGAGCGAAGCGAGCCTCGAAGGGTGACAGGCCCGGGCCGCGCATCCTTCGAGGGCGGCTTTCGGCCGCCACCTCAGGATGACGGTCAATGCCGGAAATGCCTCGTGCCGGTGAACACCATGGCGATGCCATGCGCGTCGGCGGCCACGATCACCTCGTCGTCGCGCATCGAGCCGCCGGGCTGAATCACCGCGGTGGCGCCGGCCTTGATCGCCATCAATAGTCCGTCGGCGAACGGAAAGAACGCGTCGGACGCCCCCACCGAGCCCCTGGTCATCGGCAGATCGAGCCTGGCTTCCCTCGCCGCATCCTCGGCTTTTTGCGCGGCGATGCGCGCGGCATCAACCCGGCTCATCTGCCCGGCGCCGACGCCGACGGTGGCGCTGTCCTTGGCGTAGACAATGGTGTTCGACTTGACGTGTTTGGCGACGCGAAAGGCGAAGCGAAGATCGCGTAGTTCGGCGTCGTCCGGCGTGCGCTTGGTGACGGTCCTGAGTTGCATGTCGTCGACCACGGCGTTGTCGCGTGACTGCACCAGCAGGCCGCCCGCCACCGATTTCACCGTCACGCCCTTGGCGCGCGGATCCGGCAAGCCACCGGCGATGAGGAGCCGCAGGTTCTTCCTGGCGGCGACGATCCTGATGGCGTCGTCGTCGGCTTCCGGCGCGATGATGACCTCGGTGAAAAGCTCGGTGATGGCGTTCGCCGCCTCGGCGTCGAGCCTGCGGTTGAGCGCGACAATGCCGCCGAACGCCGATGTTGTATCGCAGGCCAGCGCCTTCTTGTAGGCGGCGGTCAGGCTCTTGCCTTCCGCGGCGCCGCACGGATTGGCGTGCTTGACGATCACGCAGGCCGCGGTGCGCTTCGGATCGAACTCGGCGACGCACTCATAGGCAGCGTCGGTATCGTTGATGTTGTTGTAGGAAAGCTGCTTGCCCTGCGTCTGCCTTGCAGTGGCGACGCCGGGACGAAAATCCGGCGCACGGTAGAACGCCGCGTTCTGATGCGGGTTCTCGCCGTAGCGCAACGCCTCGGCAAGCTTGCCGCCGAACGCGCGATAGTCCGGCGCGTCGTTCTTCAACGTCTCGGCGAACCAGTTAGAGATTGCCGCGTCATAAACCGCGGTGCGCGCATAGGCTTTCGCTGCCAATTGCTTGCGCAGCGCGAGACTTGTGGCGCCGCCATGCGACTTAAGATCGTCCAGCACCCGCGCGTAATCGGCCGGCTCAACCACCACGGCCACGTCGTTATGATTTTTCGCTGCGGCGCGGATCATGGCCGGGCCGCCGATGTCGATATTTTCGATGCACTCCTCGTAGGCCGCGCCTTTCGCCGCCGTCGCCTCGAACGGGTAGAGATTGACGACGAGGAGATCGATCGGCGCGATGCCGTGCTCGCGCATCGACGCCGCGTGCTTCTTGTCGTCGCGCACCGCCAGCAATCCGCCGTGCACTTTCGGATGCAGCGTCTTGACCCGGCCGTCCATCATCTCGGGAAAGCCGGTGAGCGCCGCGACGTCGACCACTTCGAGCCCGGCGTCTTTCAGTGCCTTGGCGGTGCCGCCGGTCGAGATCAGTTCGACGCCGTGACCGCTCAACGCCCGGGCGAATTCGATCAGCCCGGCCTTGTCGGAAACCGACAGCAGGGCGCGGGCGATGCGGCGGGGCTGGCTGGTCAAGGAAACCCTCTTGTCAATTTATATCCACCGACATGGGGCGTAATTTCAAGGCATCCGGCGCGCGATTGTGGAGAGCTCTAAAGCGGCAATTCCGGCTCGTCCGGGCGCGCCTTGCGCTCGCCCTGCGCCGTCTTGGGGGTGTGGTGGAAGGTCCACTGCACCCGCGACTGGCTGCGAACATGCCCGTAGATCACGATCTGCACGGTGCGGCGCGGTCCGTCCGGCCCGGCCAAATAGACGCTCTCCTCGATCTGCACGGGGTCCTCGAAGGCGTCGAACGACCAGACATCGCGGTCGGGCAGCGTCAGCAGCACGCCGTGGCCGTCAGTCAGCCGATTCGCCTTCACCGAAGGATGGAGATGGAAGCGGATGGCAAATTCGTCGGCAATCTTCGGCGACAGCGTGTCGCCCTGCGCCGGAGCGAATGCATCCTCGCCACTGAGCCTGCTACCGTCGTTCGACAGCGTCAGCATGCGGTGATGGATAACATTAAAATCACGCGCGTAGCCATCGTGCGAGTTACGCAGCACGATGGCGTCGAAGTTCTGCTCGCGGGTCGTTGTCACCTCGCGCGGCCCGCCGAAGATCGGAATCCCCGCCAGCAGGCGGCGCAGCGCCCCGGACTCGAAAAACCGGCACGACGACACGTCATTGAAAGTCGCGGTGGAATGTGCCGCAGTGGCGCGCGTCACCTGCCGCCAGGTTTCGCGATTGACCGCAGGCAGGCCGCAATTCACCACCAGACGCTGCCGCTTCGTCGACAACTCGAACGACAAACAGCCGGCGTGCGCCTCCTGACTGACCGACATCGGCGGCGGCTTGCCGGTGTCGATCAGCAGCACGGTTTTGCCGGCGTCGAGCCGCTGGTAGCCGGAGTGCGGCGCGTTCGAGACCGGCGCGCCTCGCGCGTCGTCATAAGCCAGCACGGTCGCAAGCAAATCGACCGGCGTCGGCCCCATGCCGTTGAAATGCGCGAAATTGCCGTCGCCATGCCGGAAGAAGCGCAGCATCGGCATCATGCGGTCGACCGCGTTGTTGAGCGCGGCCGGCGGTGCCACGTTGCGGTGCGTCAGCACCTGGCGCAGCGGCAGCAAATCGAGCAGCAATTCGATTAGTACGCCGGGATTGCGGCTGATGTGGCCGCCGTCGGGCAGCACCTGGCGGTTGAGTTCATCGTTCAATTTGCGCAATGTCGCACGCAAATATTTCGATTGCCCCTGCATGCACAGCGCGACGAACGCGAGTGCGATCAGCGCCTGCACGCGCGTAAGGCCGTCGCGCGACTGTGAGGAGAGCCGGCGCAAATAGCGCGCCTGTCGCGTCAGGCTGCGGATGAAACGGCGGTAGAACCGCACGTCGGCGTCCTGCAGAACGAGCGGCGCCTGCGACAGCCAGGAGATCAGCCGCCGAGAAAGGATATCGGTGCGCCAGGCGATCGGGTCAAAGCGGCCCTGCAGGTTGATCCAATCGTCGACCAGCGAGCGAGCATTGGCTCTCGTAATGGCGCTGTCGGCGGCGCGCAGGTGCCGCAGCCAGCTAAAGCCAAGCAGCGTCGCCGCCCATTCCTCGGACGGCGCGGTCATCTCGAACGGCGAGCGGCGGTCGCAGATCACCACCTTGCCGGAGAACGCGAAACGTCCGGCATAGATTTCGGTGGCGCGGGTGGCGTCGGCGGTGCGCAATTCTTGCGGCGCGATCACCAGCCGGTCGGTCGAGGAGGCGAGCCGCCAGCGCAGCAACGGATGCGCCTTGATCGCCCCGGCGAGGTTTTGCAGGGTGCGGCTGCCGATGAGCACGGAGAGTCTGGCTCGCTCCGCGACCGAAACCCGCGTCATGAAGGCCTGTCGTCCTGTTACGCCGTCCGATTCGGCCGCGCACGCCAAGATAGCGGACGGCGGCGGCAGGGCAAATAAGAAGGGAAAGCGGCTTAAATAGGGGATAAAGCCGGTATCAATCGCGCCACAGCCAGCGTCCAGCCGCCAATGCGGCAATCGCGCCGATAAACTGAGCGACAATAAATCCTGTCGCCCCGGCGAGAGCAATTCCGGCAAACGTGTCCGATATAGAGCGCGCCAGAGTAACCGCCGGATTGGCGAATGATGTGGACGCCGTAAACCAGTACGCGGCCGTGATGTAAAGACCGACCGCGTAAGCGATGGCTGACGGTGCACGCGCCGCGCAGCCCAAGATTGTCAGGACAAGTCCGAACGTCGCGACGAATTCGGCGAGGTCTTGCGCGAAACCGGCGCGGGCCTTGGTCGAGATTTGCCAAAGCGGCAAATCGAACATGGCATGCGCGACGATGACGCCAGCGATCGCTCCGCAAACTTGCGCCAATGCGTAGAGCGCAAAATCACGCCAAGCCAAATGGCCCCGCAGCGCGAATATCAAACTGACGGCGGGATTGAGATGTGCCCCCGATACGGGGCCGAAGATCAGAATCAGCACCACAAGGATTGCACCGGTCGGCAGCGTGTTACCAAGCAATGCGATTGCGACGTTGCCGCCAGCGAGGCGCTCTCCCATAATTCCCGACCCGATCACGGTCGTGAGAAGAAAGGCCGTGCCGAGCGCTTCGGCCGCTATCCGCCGGGACAGCGATTCCGTCAATTCAGTTCCGGCGACTTCGCTGTTGCGCCCTCCATTCGGCCGATTTCTTTCAGCTTGCGTTGCAAGCTCATGCGATCGAGCGAGCGGATCGGCAGCGCGACGAAGACACCGATGCGTTGATTGAGCATGCGGTAAGTATCTTTAAACGCCAAAGCGATTTCCGCGGGGGACCCTTGCACGGCGGCAGGATCGGGAACGCCCAAATGCGCGGTCATCGGCTGGCCGGGCCAAAATGGACAGGTTTCGCCTGCCGCATTGTCACAGACCGTAAAAACGAAATCGAACGCTGGCGCGCTCGGTTTGGCAAACTCACTCCACGATTTAGAGCGGAATTTTCCGATGTCGTAACCCAATGATTTCAGCAGTTCGATTGTCTGTGGATGCACGGCGCCTTTTGGCTGGCTGCCGGCGCTGAAGGCGGTGAATTTGCCGCCGCCGATCTTGTTGAGAATCGCCTCGGCGATGATCGAGCAAGCAGAATTTCCTGTGCAGAGGAAAAGGACGTTGAAAAGACGTTCGCTCATTTTGGCACTCTCGCAATTTGAATACGAAGACGGCTCATGTGCGCCTCACGAAGCTCGGGCTCTGGCCGGTTTCTTCAACGCCGGATTGCAAGTAACCGCAGGCGCGCACGCCGCGCCGCCGCAGCAGTTTTCGGTGAGGAAGGCGACCAGCGCGTTCATCGCATCGAACTGTGCCGCGTAGATCATGGAGCGGCCTTCGCGCCGGACCGTGACGAGACCGGCATCACGCAGCCGGTCAAAATGGAAAGTCAGCACGCTTGGCGACAGATCGAGTTTGCCGGCGACCTGTCCCGCGGGCATGCCGCCCGGACCGGCTTTGACCAGCAATCTGAACACACCGAGACGGCTGTGTTGGGCGAGGGCGGCGAGCGCAGTAACGACAGCGGCGTTTTTCATATTTCAAATATTATTGAAATATGATATGACGTCAAGAAATATTTCAGGAAGTTTTGAAATATGCGCCGCGCAACGTTCTAAACGCGGGTCAAACGCGCGGCATAGAAGCCGTCGAGGCCGCCCCAGCGCGGCTCCTTGTCGGGCAGGTGCAGAGGCAGCGTGCGGAGGTCCCCGTCGGGCGAGATGAAATCGCTGCAATCGGATAGCTCCGTGCCTGCGACCGGACAGCGTTTGACGCGCGGGTCGCGCGCCAACAAGGAGGCGATCTGTTCTTCGCCCTCCTCAGGCTCGAGCGAGCAGACGCAATAGACCAGCGTGCCGCCAGGTCTGGTCAGTTCGACGGCGCGGTCGAGCAGCCGCTGCTGCAAATTAGTGAGAATGGCAATTTCCGTTTCGCCTTTGATCCACGGTACGTCGGGATGGCGGCGGATGGTGCCAGTCGAACTGCAAGGCGCGTCGAGCAGTACGGCGTCGAACGGCTCAGCGCTCTGCCATTCGAGCGCGTCGGCGGCCACGGTTTCAACGTTTAAACCAAGTCGTGTGAAATTCTCGGCGAGCCGCGTGAGCCGCCCCGCCGAGCGATCGACCGCGGTAACCTGCGCGCCGGCCAGAGCCAACTGCGCGGTTTTTCCGCCGGGCGCCGCGCACAGGTCAACAACGCAACGCGCGCGAACGTCGCCGAATAGGCGCGCCGGCAGCGCGGCGGCGGCATCCTGCACCCACCAGGCGCCTTCGTGAAATCCCGGCAGCAGCGCCACCGAACCATGCGCCAGCGTGCGGACACTGCCCGTCGGTAGCACGCGTCCGTGCAGCTTTTCAGCCCAGCGTTCGGCGTCTCGTTTCACGGTGAGATCGAGCGCCGGCTCCTCGCCGTTCATCGCGGCGATGGCGCGGGCGGTGTCCTTGCCGTAGCGTTTAATCCAGCGCGCCATCAGCCAATCCGGGGTGTCGCGTTTCACCGAGACGCGCTTGAGCGTGTCGCGATCCTGCGTGACGCGGCGCAACACGGCGTTGACCAGCCCGGCATGCCGGCCGGCACGCCGATCGGCCTGGGCGAGGCGCACCGAAAGATCGACCGCGGCATGATCGGGCACGTCGAGCCACAAGATTTGCGCCGCGCCGATCAGCAAGATGGTTTCGGCGCGCGGCGCGTCGGCCGGAAATCCCCGCTCAAGGTAGCCACCGACCAGATGGCGCAACGTGCCAAGCCGGCGCAGCACGGTGGCGGCCAGACGTCGCATCAGGGCGCGGTCACGGTCCGCCAGCGTCGCCAAGCCGGGATGCGCGCCCTTGCCCGACAGCTGATCGTCGAGCGAGATTTTCCGCCGCAGCACGCCGTCAAGGATATCGGCAGCGATGCGGCGGGCGGCGAGGCCGGGAACTTCGGGCTGGGGAGAGCTACGCGGACGCGTCATGCCACGATCTTTGCCACGAATTGTGTCCCGGTCGCGAACGCCGGCACGAGAATCCACCGTCTTTAGGTTGTCGGGTGTGCCGAAGGGAAAATTGTCGTCTCGTTACGATGCAACCAAAGATTGAGATCGCCCGAATCACTTTGACAGGATACATCGAGGACTATGTTCCTGCCGTTGAATACTTTCATTCTGCCGCAGCGCAGTGGCGCCCTGATTCTGGCCGCCGCGGCCTTCGCCGTAGGACTGAGCACCGGGGCCTGGCTTGCGCTACAGGGTATTGGCCGTAGCGTTGAAACGCCGCTGCCGCCGGTTCATGCTGCGTCGCCGCCGGTAATTTTGCGCGCCGGCCATCCAGCCGAGGTTCTGCGCGTATTGGATGGCGACACGTTCGAGGCGCGTGTGCGGATCTGGCCCGGCCAGGACGTGACGACGCGGGTGCGGCTGCGCGGCATCGACGCGCCGGAAATGAAAGCGCGCTGTGAGGACGAGCGGGTCAGGGCGGTGGCGGCGCGCGATGCGCTGGCGCGCATTTTGGGCGAGGGCGGGGTGACCATTTCGCAGGTCGGTCAGGATAAATATGGCGGGCGGGTCGATGCCGATGCGGCGACCGCTAGCACCGCGAGCGTCAGTATGGCGATGCTCGAGGCCGGCCTCGCCCGTTCCTACGGCGGCGGACGGCGGCTGAGCTGGTGCGACGCCAGCCGCTGAGCGCATGTCCCGTCATGGCAGGACGTAGACCTGCGTGCCGAGCGGCGCGCGATTGAATAGGTCCATGATGTCCTGATTGAACATTCGGATGCAGCCGTGCGACACGAAATGCCCGACCGAAGCGGGGTCATTGGTGCCGTGGATGGCGTAGTTGCCTTTGTTGAGGCCGAGCACGGCGGCGCCCATCGGGTTTTGCGGCGAACCGCCGGGGATATTGCGGGGCAAATTCGGATTGGCGCGCGCGATGTCGTCCGGCGGGCCCCAGGACGGGCGGATCAGCTTGCGCGCGACATAAGCGTGACCTTGCCAAGCCATGCCGGCGCGGCCGACGCCGACCGGATACCTGACGGCCTGTCCTCCGGCCATGACGAAGTAGAGCTGGCGCTCGCTGGTACGCACGACGATGGAGCCGGCCGGATAGCCGGGCAAGCCGACCAAGTCGCGCGCCTGCGCGAGCATCGGCGCGAGGATCGCGAACAACGCCAGAGCAACGCACCGGGCAAGGCCGAGCATGCCGATCATCGCTCGACGATCACCGGTGTACCAACCTCGACCAGGCGATACAGCGTCTTGATGTCGCGATTGAACATGCGGATACAGCCATATGAGACGAATCCGCCGATCGAAGAAGGACTATTCGTCCCATGAATCGCATATGCGCCGTTGCGCATGGTCAGCGCCGCCGCGCCCATCGGATTGTCGTCAGCGCCGCCCGGAATGACCTCTGGTAAACCGGGATGATCGCGCTTGATCTCCGGCGGAGGCGACCACGATGGCGCGACAAATTTGCCTTCGATCCTCGCCTTGCCGGTCCAGGTCTGGCCGGCGCGGCCGACCCCGACCGGAAAACGCATGGCGCGGCCAGGTTCGACGACGTAATACAGCTGCCGCTCGCCGGTCATCACGACGATAGTGCCGGGCGCGAAGCCGTCGAACGCGACCAGGCCGCGCGCTGCGGAACGCGCGGTGACGGCCGCCAGCATGGCGCCGCCGAACACGATCAGCAGAAACAAAATTATGCGCTTAACCATGACCCACGCCCGCACATCTTTGCGGGCGCGATCATAATGCGCGGCATTTTGCGGCCGAGCGAAAGCTCTTGTTTACGTTAAGTGCGGGCGGAACCTGAGCGTTAACGTTGTGACTTATGCGCTCGCTTTCGCCGCCGCGCGCTTGTTCTGCCGGTTATTGACGAGGTCGTCGACCACCGCCGGATCGGCCAGCGTCGAGGTGTCGCCGAGACTGCCGGCTTCGTCCTCGGCGATCTTGCGCAAGATGCGCCGCATGATCTTGCCGGACCGCGTTTTCGGCAGGCCCGGCGCGAACTGGATCAGGTCGGGCGCCGCGATCGCGCCGATCTCCTTGCGAACCCACGCCACCAGCTCCTTGCGCAGATTGTCGCTCGGCTGCTCGCCCTTCATCAGTGTGACGTAGGCGTAAATGCCCTGGCCCTTGATGTCGTGCGGATAGCCGACCACGGCGGCCTCCGACACCTTGTCGTGCGCGACCAGCGCGCTCTCGACTTCAGCGGTTCCCATGCGATGGCCGGATACGTTGATAACGTCATCGACGCGGCCGGTGATCCAGTAATAGCCGTCGGCGTCGCGGCGGCAGCCGTCACCGGTGAAATACTTGTTCTTGTAGGTCGAGAAATAAGTCTGCTCGAACCGCTCGTGGTCGCCATAAACGGTGCGCATCTGCCCGGGCCACGAATCCGCGATGCAGAGATTGCCGCTGCCGGCACCCTCGAGCACTTTGCCGTCGGCGTCCACGATCTCCGGCTTGATGCCGAAGAACGGCCGCGTCGCCGAACCGGGTTTCAACGTCGTCGCGCCGGGCAGCGGCGTGATGAGAATGCCGCCGGTTTCAGTCTGCCACCAGGTGTCGACGATCGGACAGCGATTGTCGCCGACCACGCGGTGATACCACTCCCAGGCTTCCGGATTGATCGGCTCGCCGACCGAGCCCAGCAGCCGCAGCGATTGGCGCGATGTCTTTTTCACCGGCTCGTCGCCGGACTGCATAAGCGCGCGGATAGCGGTCGGCGCTGTATAGAAGGTGTTGACCTTGTGCTTGTCGATCACCTCCCAGAAGCGGGAATTGGTCGGATAGTTCGGCACGCCCTCGAACATCAGCGTCACCGCGCCGTTCGAGAGCGGCCCATATATAATGTAGCTGTGACCGGTGACCCAGCCGACATCGGCGGTGCACCAGTAAATATCGCCGTCGTGGTAGTCGAACACGTATTGGTGCGTCATCGAGGTGAACAGCAGGTAGCCGCCTGTGGTGTGCAGCACGCCCTTCGGCTTTCCGGTCGAGCCCGAGGTGTAAAGGATGAACAACGGGTCCTCGGCGTTCATTTCCTCGCATGGGCAATCGGGCGGCACATCCTTGGCGAGATCGTCGTAGAACGCATCGCGGCCTGCCTTCATGGCGACCGCCGTGCCGGTGCGTTTCACCACGATCACCGACTTGACGCCGCCGGCCTTGTCGCAAGCGGCGTCGACATTGGCCTTGAGCGGAATTTTGCGGCCGCCACGCAGTCCCTCGTCCGCGGTAATCACGATGGTCGACTTGCAGTCCTCGATCCGGCCGGCGATCGAATCCGGCGAAAAGCCGCCGAAGATCACCGAATGGATGGCGCCGATCCGCGCGCAGGCCAAAATCGCATAGGCCGCTTCGACAATCATCGGCAGATAGATGGTGACGCGGTCGCCTTTCTTGACGCCCTGTTTTTTCAGGACATTGGCGAATTTCTGCACTTCGGCGTGCAGTTGCTTGTAGGTGACCGTCTTGTCGTCCTTCGGGTCGTCGCCTTCCCAGATG
>JBPCQM010000133.1:0-4088 GCA_050998115.1 Pseudolabrys sp.
ACATAACTCCGATCTGGGACTCGGGCCACGTCAGCCGTAGCCGCTCCGAGTTCAAGGAACCGCCATGTATTCGATCGGCATCGAAGAGGAATTTTTCGTCTTCGACCGGCGCAGCCGGCGCGCGGCGCGGCGTGCCGACAAGAACTTCATCACTGCCGCAAAGAAAACGCTCAGCGGCCAGTTGATGACGGAAATGTTGCAATCGCAGATCGAGGTGGCGACGCCGCCCTGCGCAAATCTGGATGAGGCGCGCGAGCACCTTGCGCGATACCGCACCGCGTTGGGCGCCGCCGCGGCCGAACGCGGGCTCGGCATCGCCGCGGTCGGCACCTTCCCGCTCGCGCTGTGGTCCGAGCAGGCCGTCACGCCAAAGGCGCGTTACGACACCATCCTCGACGACCTGCAAATGATCGGCCGGCGCAACATGTTGTGCGGCATGCATGTGCATGTCGAGGTGCCCGATCCCGCGAGCCGCGTCGACCTGATGATGCGGCTGTCGCCCTATCTGCCGCTGCTGCTGGCGCTCTCGACATCTTCGCCATTTTGGGAAGGCCGCTTGACGGGACTGCGTGGTTATCGCCTCGCCGCCTATGATGAACTGCCGCGCACCGGCTTGCCGCCGCTGCTGCGCACCCACCAAGACTATCGCGAATTCATCGACGCGCTGGTTGGGGCCGGAATTATTCCGGATGAAAGCTACATCTGGTGGGCGATCCGGCCGTCGAAGAAATTTCCAACCATCGAATTGCGCATTGCCGACGCTTGCACACGGCTCGACGATGCGCTGGCGATCGCCGCGCTGTTTCGCTGCCTGGTGCGCGCGCTCGACCGCGATCGCGCGCTCAATGCCGGTTACGACCGGGTCGGCCGCGCCATCACCGAAGAAAACAAGTGGCACGCACAGCGCCATGGCACCGCCGCCATTTTCGTCGATGCGTTCCGCCGCATGCCGGCCTCGGTTGACGAGTGGCTCGCGGAAGTGCTCGATTTCATCGCCGGGGACGCCGCAGCTTTGGCATGCGAGCGCGACGTCGCGCACCTGACAAAAATCGCGGCGCAAGGCAGCAGCGCCGACCGGCAGCTTGCGGTCTACAACGACGCCGTCAAAGCCGGGCGCAAAAGGCTAACGGCGCTTAAGGATGTGGTGGACTGGGCTGGCGCGCAAACCCTCGCCGTATAGGCTTCCCCTTGCAGCGAAGGCCTCCTATAAAGCCACGACATTCTCCGCCTGTGCAATTGGAAAGGGCGCGTTGGCGCCGCTCGCTCATGGCAACGACCCCGGCAAAGACCGTCTACGTCCTCAACGGCCCCAACCTCAACATGCTTGGCACGCGTGAGCCGGAAAAATACGGCCACTCGTCCCTCGCCGACGTCGAGAAGCTGTGCCGTAGCGCCGCCAAGCAAGTCGGCCTCGACATCGTATTCCGCCAGTCCAATCACGAGGGCGAACTGGTGACCTGGATTCAGGACACCCATAAAAAAGCCGCCGGCATTGTCATCAATCCGGCCGGCTACACTAATACATCGATTGCGATCCTCGACGCGCTGCTGGCGGTGGCGCTTCCGGTGATCGAAGTGCACATCACCAATATCCATAAGCGGGAGTCATTCCGGCATCATTCCTTCATCTCGAAGGCCGCCACGGGGGTCATCGCCGGCCTCGGTGTCGAAGGCTATGCGCTGGCGATCACCCGAATGGCCGGGCTGGTCGGCGCTAAGGCGAAAAACTGAGCGATGGCCACCCCCCCGAAAAAGCCCACGGTTGACCATGACCTGATCCATGAGTTGACGAAGCTGCTGGACGAAACCGGCCTGACCGAAATTGAAATCGAACAGGACGGCCAGCGCGTGCGCGTCGCGCGCGACGCCAGAGCAGCGGCCGCCGCGGCTCCGGCCGCGCCTTCGGGGCCGCCGCGTCCGGTCGCGGAATCGGTTTCCGCGCCGCTCGATCCCGCCAAGCACCCCGGCGTGGTGATCTCGCCGATGGTCGGTACCGCCTATGCCGGGGCCGAACCGGGCGCCAAGCCTTATGTCGAGGTCGGCAGCAAGGTGAAGACCGGTGACACGCTGCTGATCATCGAGGCGATGAAGACGATGAACCAAATTCCGGCGCCGCGCGCCGGCACGGTGATCCAGATCCTGTTCGAGGACGGCCAGCCGGTCGAATTCGGCGAGCCGCTGATGATCATCGAATAACTCTTGCTGTCATCGTCCGCGAAAGCTGACGATCCAGTAACCAATGACCGACCGCATGTGCCCGATCTCATCGACACGGATTACTGGATGCCCCGCTTTCGCGGGGCATGACAGCAACCATGTTCGATAAAATTCTGATCGCCAATCGGGGGGAAATCGCGTTGCGGGTCATTCGTGCCTGCAAGGAGCTCGGCATCCCGACCGTCGCCGTGCATTCAACCGCCGATGCCGACGCGATGCATGTGCGCTTTGCCGACGAAAGCGTCTGCATCGGCCCGCCGGCGGCGAAAGACAGCTACCTCAATATTCCCTCGATCCTCGCCGCCTGCGAGATCACCGGCGCCGACGCCGTGCATCCGGGCTACGGGTTTTTGTCGGAGAACGCGCGCTTTGCTGAAATTCTCGCCGATCACAAGGTGCATTTCATCGGCCCGAAGGCCGAGCACATCCGCATCATGGGCGACAAGATCGAAGCCAAGCGCACCGCCAAGCGCCTCGGCATCCCGGTGGTGCCCGGCTCGGAAGGCGGCGTCGGCGGCGACGCGGAAGCCGCGAAAATCGCCAAAGACATCGGCTATCCGGTTTTGGTGAAGGCTGCGGCCGGCGGTGGGGGTCGCGGTATGAAGGTGGCGCGTTCCGCCGAGGAATTGTCGAACGCCCTATCCACCGCGCGCTCGGAAGCGAAGGCGGCGTTCGGCGACGATGCGGTCTATCTCGAGAAATATCTCGGAAAGCCGCGCCACATCGAAATCCAGGTGCTGGGCGACGGCAAGGGGAGCGCCGTTCATCTCGGCGAGCGCGATTGCTCGTTGCAGCGCCGCCACCAGAAAGTATGGGAAGAAGGCCCCTCGCCGGCGCTCAATGCCGGCGCCCGCGACGTGATCGGCGAAACCGTCGCCAAGGCGATGCGGGAAATCGGCTATCTCGGCGTCGGCACCGTCGAATTCCTCTACGAGGACGGCAAGTTTTACTTCATCGAGATGAATACCCGCATCCAGGTCGAGCATCCCGTCACCGAAATGATCACTGGTATCGACCTCATTTTCGAACAGATCCGGATCGCCGCCGGCGCCACGCTGACGCTCCAGCAGAGCGACATCCAGTTTCAGGGCCACGCCATCGAATGCCGGCTTAACGCGGAAAATCCGGTTTCGTTTCGCCCTTCGCCCGGCAAGATCCTGCACTACCACCCCCCAGGCGGGCTCGGCGTGCGCATCGATTCAGCGGTCTATCAGGGTTACACCATCCCGCCGTTTTATGACTCATTGGTCGGCAAGCTGATCGTGCACGGCAAGACTCGCACCGAATGCCTGATGCGGCTTAAGCGCGCGCTCGACGAATTGGTGGTCGACGGGATCGAGACGACGCTGCCGCTATTTCGCGCGCTGGTGCGTGAAAAGGACATAATCGACGGCAACTACCACATCCATTGGCTCGAACAATTCCTGGCGCAAGGCGGTATGGACAATTGAACGCGGATGGAACTTTCCCTCCGTTGCAATGTTGCCTTGAACCATTCCCCATGCGCCATTTTGTTCCCATCTCATTTTCATAAGTATTGCATGGCTTCTTTTACGGAAACCATTGTTCGGACCCGTCAGGGCATCCTGCTGGGAATCGGGTTTTTCCTTCTGGTCCTCATCGGAATCGGCGTGTTTTTGCTTGTCAACCAGGCAACATCCGACGCGCAGCAGGTTGCGCGCACGCTCAGCGTGCAAGATCAACTGTCGAACGTATTGGTCAATCTGCGCCGCGCCGAGGCCGGCCAGCACGGCTACCTGTTCACCAACCAGCGGTTTTATCTTGACGATTACAAGGGCGCGCAGCCCCAAACCAACCAATTGCTCGCCGAACTCGATGGCCTGTCGCAGGACAACCCCGGCCGTCAGGCA
>JBPCQM010000159.1:0-5512 GCA_050998115.1 Pseudolabrys sp.
CCAGGACGTCAACCTGCCGCAGCTTCGTGACGATCTCTTCAGGCTTGTGCCTCTTCCTCGGCATATCGGTCCTCCTTGATGCCAAATGACATACTTCAGGTCGGACCACTTCATCGAGGGCGGATCAGAATAACCCGCGCGAAAGCAGTCGGCAAAGCCGTCGTGATATTAAACCCGCTAGGCCCGTCTCCGCTCGTCCACTGCCCGCCATCTGAATTCCCGGCCGGCACCCGGGGCTGGCTGGGATCGAACTTGCGCTCACAGCTTTCATAGAGGCGGGCCAAATCCGATCCAGGCGTCACGAACCGCCGCCAGTCAGGACGAAGCCGGCGCCGGGCGTCGGGCCGCATCCAGCGTTTGCGCTGATGCTCCACCCATTGTTTCGAGATGTAAGACATCGGAATTATAACCCCCGCACCCGCGGCTGGTGCCGCGCGCCGAAGCTCAGGCTCGTCACCGCCCAGACCAGCGCGTCGAGCCGGTCCGGCGAGCCGCCGGACGACAAGCCATCGGGGCCGAAGTCGCACATCTCGTCTTCCAGCGCCGGAAAGACGCCGGCGTGCTTGACGCGGCCCTGCTCGTAAAGCTGCGCCACCGGCTCGGCGCGCAGATATTTGCCGCGATGGGCGCGCACCGCCGTGACCGGCACGCTTGGATCGACCTCGGCGATGCAGGTCTTCACCAGGTCGCCGCCCTGGTTGACCTCGACCACCAGGCTGTCGGCGCAAAGCCGATGCCACAGCGCCACCGCCTGGCGCGCCCAGCCCTGCGGCGACAGTCCTGAACAAGTCTCGTCGGCCACCACATAAACCGTTCCTTCTTCGGTTCGCCCCGCTGCGATCAGGCCGCAGGCGTCGGCGCGCTTGCCGCTCGACACCGGCGGATCGACCGCCACCACGATGCGGCTCAATTTAAGTTGTTCGGCCGGCGCGACCGCCACCCGGCATTGCTCCAGCATGGCGCGGGTCCACAGCGCGTCGCTGCGCTCCTCGACGATCTCGCCGTCGATCTCCTGGCGGCCCAATCGCGTGCCGCCGTAGCGGCCGATCACGGCGTCGAGAAAAATCGGCGCCAGATTATATTGGTTGGCGCGGGTAGGCGCGTGGGTGACGACGCTCGATCGGTCGGCGATCAGCCGCTTGATCAGCGCGCACGGCCGCGGCGTCGTGGTGATCATCTGGCGCGGCCTTCTCCCCAGCCGCAAGCCGAACTGCAACATGTCGAACGCGGCGTCGGCCTGCTTCCACTTCGCCAGTTCGTCGAGCCAGGCGTGGGTGAATTGCGGGCCGCGCAAGCCCTCCGGCTGCTCGGCCGAGAACGCCTGCGCCACCGCGCCATTCTGCCATTCGAGCCGGCGGCGCGATGGCAGCCATTGCGGCTTGTCGCCGTGCGGATGCACCGACAGCAAGCCGGAGACGCCCTCGATCATCACTTCGCGCGTCTCGTGCTCGGTCTCGCCAATGAGCGCGATGCGCGCCGCCGGATCGGCGGCCAGCGCCCTCACCCATTCGGCGCCGGCGCGGGTTTTGCCGGCGCCGCGCCCGCCCAGCATCAGCCAGGTGGTCCACGGCTTGCCGTCCGGCGCCAGCCCCGGCTCGATCTGATGCGGGTGGGCGTAGAGTTTCCACCAGCCGTTTACGGTATCAAGCTGCTCAGGATTCAGCCTCGCTATCACCCACCTCTTTTGCGTCGGCGATAAGCTGCTGAAGCTTGTGCGCAACTGACGCACGAAGTTCATCGATATCGCGCGGCAGTTCGTCGGACTTGTCATTGTCGCGGCGGCCCTGTTTGCGCTGTTCAATCTCCCGGTTCATCGCATCGATCGCCGTCAGTTCGCGGACCGTGCGCGCCAAGAGCGATAGCGCGCGGGTGTCCTTGTCGCTTTGATCGCCACCGGCGCCGATGCGGCGCTCGATCTCGGCGATCTGCCGCTCGGCCGAGCGCATGATGCGCGCCACCACGGCAAGCCGGTCGGCGGCGCTGATGCGGGTCTTCCGCCGCTTGGGCATTGCTGCTTGTGTAATTTCTGTCATTGGATCGCCGGTTGCTGAGAATGGAGATGGCGTTACGCCAAACTGTCTCCGTCACCCTGAGGTGGCCGCCCGCTTGAAATCGCTCCCGTCAGCGGCTCAGATTCTCTTCCGCCCGTCCCCGCCAACGGGTCCGCGCTAAGCGCGGCCCGATGCCGCATCGTGTTGTAGACGCGCGCGGCCGGTAAGAAGCCGGGCTAGTTTGAAAGGTGGATCGCGGAGCCGCTCAGGTGCCGTGGAAGAACCCGAACCAGACGATCACGAACAGCGCGATCACCCCCAGCAGGCCCCAGGTCAATACCCAGCGCACGCCGTCGCCGGTCTCGCCGGCGCGGGCTTCATTAGTGGTTTCGACGATGCGTCCGTCTTCGCGTGTCGGCATTGCCGCCCTCGTTTCATCGGCGTTGCGGCGGCGGCCCGGCCTTATGAGGGCCGCAGGAAATAACGCAAAATCAGCGCCAGTGTTCCATGCTCCAATATCCCGCGTGCCGGTATCCCGCTTATTCGCCGCGGCGCCGTCCCGACGCAACAATGGAGCATGCCGGAGTTGTAGCCTGGCAGCGTCACGCTGTCAAGGGATATTTTCCTACAGCTAGGAATTTTATCCACAGGTTTGCTTGCCGCCCGCCAGGCCCTGCCCCCGCAACGTCGCGCGTCTAGTAATGATACCGGCACTGGATGATTTGAATTTGTCGGGCAGCGCCTTTTCCGGTCACCCGATACACCAGCCGATCGTCCCGCGTGATGCGCCGCGACCAGAAGCCCTGCAACGCGTGTTTCAGCGGCTCGGGCTTGCCGAGCCCCTTGAACGGATTGCGCTCGATGTCTTTGATGAGGTCGTTGATGAGGTCGTTGACCGACTGCAATATTTTTGGATCGTTGGTGCGCCAATGCAGATAATCATCCCAGGCATTGGCCGTCCAAACTACCTTCATCCCTTGGCCGCGCCCGGCGCGATCAATTTATGCGCGGCCAGCGCAGCTTTGTTGGCCTGATCGATCGACTGAAACAGCCGCGCGGCATTGGCCGGGCTGCGCAGCAGATGCACGGTTTCCATCAGGCCGTCATATTCGGCCTCCGACAGCATGACGACGCTTCTGGCGTTTTGCCGGGTCACGACCAGCGGCGCGCGGCTGTCGCATACCTCATCCATCAGGCCGGCGAGATTAGCGCGCAGTTCCGTATACGAGATATGGGCCATGACAACCCCCTTCGTTAATGTCCCCAACGTACTTAATTTAGTACATGTACAGATAAATGTCTAGAGACCAGGTCGCAATGCCGGCCCGGCTGAAATCGTGCCAGCCGCTTTGACTCAATCCTTCGATCAGCCCAGCCCCAATGCGGCCCGCGCCTTGCGGGTCAGCCTGGCGGCGACCAGGCCATGCGCGGCCTTGAGATAATCGGTCAGGTCGGCGTCCGGCCAGTCGGCCGGATCGTCGAGGTGCAGCCATTTCGCCCGCGCCAGATAGGGCGCCGGGCGCGCGCGGCGGGTGTCGGTCAGCGCCGCGAAGGCGATGTCGGACGCCTTGAACGACACGCCCCCTTTCGCGCCGACGAGTGCGAACATCTTGCCGCCGACCTTGTAGGCGTCGTGGCCTTCGCCGAAGGGATGGTCAAGCGTTGCGCCCGGCAATTTCAGGCAGACCCGGCGCACCCCGGCTCGGTTCATGGCTTCGTCTCCCCGCATCCACGGTGCGTTTCGCCACCGGCAACGCCGTTTGCCGGCTTCGCCCCGCTATCGGCCGCACTAGCGCGCCATCGCCGCGATGCTCATTGATCAAGCCGATGCCAGCGCGCGCTCAACAGCTTTGGGGTCCCTGTCAATAACGGTGAGATAAGCGCGCGCGACGCCGTCGGGCTCATAGCGTGATTGCTCCCAATCTCGAATGCGGGCAACGGTCATGCCGTAGCGGAGCGCAAACTCCTCCTGCGTCATTTTCTTTTTCTGCCGAATTGCGCGGACGTTCACCTTAGCCGGGATAAACATCGCGTAGGTTTTTGGATCGGCTTTACCGCTGGCGATCCTGCGGCCTTGCTTGGCGGCTTCGATCAATCGCTTGCCGAGCTTTGACATTCTTCACTCCCTATTTCTATTCCAATTCGGCATTCGTTCCATCAGCGTTTCAGCTTCACTACCCTGTTTCTTGCGCCGGCGCGGTAATCATCCGCATATCCCGCGAGTTCCTTGCGCAGCGCGTTGCGTTCCGCCTTGCTCAGATTGGCGCGCTCGCCTTTATCAATGAGCGCCAACAGCAGCACCGGAACATCGTCACCAGCAAAATAATGGACCGTCCGGTAAGCGCCAGATTTTCCCCTACCCTTGCGAGCAAAACGAACCTTGCGCACGCCGCCAGTGCCTTCCAGGATTTCGCCGGCCAGCGGATCGGCCGCAATGAAGGCGACCATCACCTGCTGCTGATCCTCTGACAACCGAGCCGCCTTGGCGTCGGCGAGGAATATCTGAGTGCGGATGACCGTGTGCACAAGCACAATTAACTACGGGATACCCGTAGTTAATTCAAGGGATCTGCAAAATTATTTTGAAAGCCAGAAATGTCCGTATTTTGAGGTTAGAAGGCGGTAAAATCGGCCAGCGCGCCGGTTGAGGCGGCGATCAAGTAGAAGATCAGCTTCACCAGCCGCAACACCGCAAATCGCGAACCGGTGCCTTGCTCAAAAGTCTTCATCGTCACCGGGTCACCGGCCGCGCTAGCGCGCCATCGCGGCGGCAAGCCGCGCCTTTGCCTCAGTGCCGAGTTCGACGCCGACGCCGTTGCCGGGCAGCGTGTCGAACGCCGGGACGCCCGCCGGCACCACCACCCACGGATGCTTGCTGCGCACGAAGAAATGCGCGTCCGGCGTCAGCCGTTCGGCCTGATCCAAGGTGCCGGCGCGCACGAAGCGCAAGCCGTCACCCATCAGCGGATGGTCGGCGTAGAGCAGCGTGCCGCAATGGCCGCAGCGCCAGGCGCTGGTGTCGCCGGCGCCCGCGCGGTTGAGGCTCGACTTCGCCGGCTCGCCCTTGGTGAGTTCGACCCGCTCAGTCTCGATCATCGCATTGATCGCGAAGGCCGACCCGGTGATGCGCTGGCAGTCGCGGCAGTGGCAGCAATTCACCGCGATCGGCGCGCTGCTCAAGCGGTAGCGCACTTGGCCGCACTCGCAGCCGCCGTCATAGGCCTCGTTCATGCCAGCATCTCCGCAACCGGGGTCGCGGTTTCAGCATCGCACCAATAATATATTGCGATGCGCCCCGGACACGCGCCCGCGCCGTCGTGCCCCGCGACAGCGCGCTGATTATTTCGCGCCGGCCGATTTCTTTTTCGGCGCAGGCGCCGCCGCGGCCGGCGCGCCGCCGCGTATGGTGCCCCAGGGATCCGACGACTGTTGCGCCGCCGGGATCTTTTTGCGCGAGGCCTGGTAGGCGCGGTCGATCTCTTCGCGCTTGGCCTCGGCCTCTGGGTCGACCGGCTTGTCGG
>JBPCQM010000002.1:0-7830 GCA_050998115.1 Pseudolabrys sp.
AGGGTGTGTTCGATTACCAAGGTTCCGAAGCCGCGCTTGCGCCGCGGCGCCACGGCGGGGCCAGCCCGCTCATTCCAAACAACATCAAGGCCATCGCCGGCTCCGACCTTTTGCCAGCGAATCGAAACTGCGCCATCGGGAACCGACAGCGCCCCATATTGGGCGGCGTTGGCGGTCAGTTCATGCAAGGCCAACCCGAGGCCCTGCGCGGCTTCCGGCTTGAGTACGACGGAGGGCCCCTCGACTTGGGTGCCGGGTCGGCTGAAATAGGCCCCGAGTTGGGCTTGCACCAGTTCATACAACGGGGCGCCGTACCAACTTTCACGCACGAGCAGGTCCTGCGAAGCGGCTGGTTCGACCTGCTGGTCGATCTTTAGATCGCGTGCGCGCGCAAATGCTTGATTTTCTGGCAGTTTCCCAACTTCAGCATTTGACACCCCCGCCCGATCCCCCTAAAACCCGCCCGCCTCATGGGTTCAACCGATGGGGTGTTTCGCACCCGTGGCAAAGCCTTGCGCTTTCGAGGTTTCGCCTGTCGGCTCCGGAGACGGGGCAAAGGAGGGCGCGGTTCCTCATACCATCGATCAATAACGAGGACGCGATGACCAAGCGCCACGAAGCCAAGTACAAGCTCGACCGCCGCATGGGCGAGAATATCTGGGGCCGTCCGAAAAGCCCCGTCAACAAGCGCGAATACGGCCCCGGCCAGCACGGCCAGCGCCGCAAGTCCAAGCTCTCCGATTACGGCGTGCAGCTCAAGGCCAAGCAGAAGCTGCGCGGCTACTACGGCAATATTTCCGAGAAGCAATTCCGGGGCATCTATACCGAAGCGATCCGCATGAAGGGTGACAGCGGTGCCCACATGATCGGCCTGCTCGAGCGCCGGCTTGACGCCATGGTATTCCGCGCCAAATTCGTGCCGACGGTGTTCGCCGCGCGGCAGTTCATCAATCATGGCCACGTCAAGGTGAACGGCCGCCGGGTCAATATCCCGAGCTATCGCCTCAAGGTCGGCGACGTCGTCGAGGTCAAGGAAAAGTCGAAGCAGATGGCGCTGGTGCTGGAGGCGCAAGCATTGGCAGAGCGCGACGTGCCGGACTATATCGAAGTCGACGGCGGCAAGATGACCGCGAAGTTCTCGCGCATTCCAGTGATCGGCGACGTGCCTTATGCAGTGCAAATGGAGCCGCATCTGGTGGTCGAATATTACTCGCGCTGACGTTTAAGGGCTTTTCGTGCCGCTGACGCGCCGCACGTTTTTGACGACTACAGCCGCCGCGGGCCTGATCGCCCGCGGCGATTTTGCTTTCGCCGCGCCGCCGATCGCTTTCCGGCACGGCGAGTTCGAGATCACGGTGGTCAGCGACGGCTATCTGCAATTGCCGACCGCAATGTTGGCGCCCGATGCGCCGCAAGCCGAGCGAGCGGCGCTGCTGAAGCAATCCGGCGAGACTAGCGAGCAATATCAGTTACCGACCAACGTCACGCTGATCCGCACCGCAAAGGATTTGATCCTGATCGACATGGGCTCGGGCGACCGCTTCATGCCGAGCGCTGGCAAACTGTGGGACAATCTGAAAGCCGCCGGCATCGACAAGAGCATGATCACCAAGGTCGTCTTTACCCACGGCCATCCGGACCATCTGTGGGGCACGTTCGACGAACTCGACGAACTGACGCTGCCGGACGCGTCCTATTACGTCGGTGCGGCGGAATGGGATTTCTGGCACGGCGACAACGCCACCAACGGCTTGCCGGCCGAGCGCGCTGGCTTCGTCACCGGGGCGCGGCGCAATTACGCCGCCCTCCGGGACCGTATGACGATGCTCAAGCCGGGGGATAACATTGTGACTGGCCTGCGCGTTTTTACGACGCCTGGCCATACCCAGGGTCACCTTTCGCTAGAGCTGTCAGGTGGTGAGGGTCTGATCGTTGGCGGCGACGCGTTGACTCACCCACTGATCTCGTTCCAGCACCCCGACTGGCGCCCGGCCGCCGACCATGTGCTCGACCTCGCCGTGACGACCCGGCGCAAGTTGCTGGACCGGCTGGCGGCCGACCGTGGCCGGCTGATCGGTTTCCATCTGCCCTTTCCGGGCCTCGGGCGGGTGGAGCGTAAGGATGGCGCCTATCGCTTCGTCGCCGAAAGCTGAGCCAGATCAGTTGCATTGTGCAGAGCAGCACAACATCTTGGGCGCACTCGGGACGGACACCTACATTTAGTGGCTATTTCGCGCTATCTGAATGCGGCTTCCCGAATCAGGAAGCCCTCTCTAGGGGAGCATCCGCAATGAAAGGCATCGACGTCATCAAGGACTGGGTTGGTGCGTTGACGGAATTGGGGCTGATGTTGCTGGCGTTAGCGATCGTGCTCGCCTTATTGGTCGGATCGAACATACCGTTCTTCGGCAGCGTGACGACGAACATTATGACCTGGGTCAAGGACATGGGTTCAAACGGGCTGGTCGGCCTGATCACGCTTGGGCTTATCCTCTGGTTGTTCTCCCATCGGAAGATGGCCTGACCGCGACGACAACAGACGTCCGACTCGATTAGCCGGACATCGAGCGATGCGAGAGAACCTCGGTGGGGGGCGGCGCTCCCCCACCACTCCTCCCAGATGCTGCTTGAAGTCCGCGGCAGCGATCCAGAAAGGATCGTCACATGTGGAAATTCGTTGGCCAGGCCAAGCGGGCGTTATGGGCCTTTGTCGAGCTTGGCTTTCTCATCCTCCTCGCGATCATCCTCATTCACCTGCTGCTCGGTGAAGGCGCCGGCCCCTATGTCGCCTCGGTCGCCGACAATGTGACCAAATTCGCGACGGCAACCAGTTCCGGTCTGATCGGTGTGGTGGTCGTGCTCGCCATCATCTTCCTGGTGATGCGGCGCTGGCCCGGAGCGGAAGCCCGCCGCTAGTCCGTCCCTCGCCCGGCAAACAGGTCCGCGCCGCGGGTCACGCGCGCTTGGGGATATCCAGTCCGCGCTGCACGGCGGGCCGCACCAGCCCGCGCTCGAGCCACGCACCGACATTTTTGTAGGCGTTAAATCCAACCAGATCGCCTGCCCCGTAAAAGCCGATCAGGTTGCGCACCCAGCCGAGCATCGAGACATCGGCGATGCTGTAGTCGCCGCCCATGAACCATTGTTTTCCGGCGAGATGCTGCTCCATCACGCCGAGCAGGCGCTTCGTCTCCGCCACGTAGCGGTCGCGCGGGCGCTTGTCCTCGAAATCCTTGCCGGCGAATTTGTGAAAGAAGCCGAGCTGCCCGAACATCGGCCCGACCGCGCCCATCTGGAAGTGCACCCACTGGATCGCCTCCCATCGCCGGGCCGGATCGGACGGAATGAGCTTGCCGGTTTTCTCGGCGAGGTATTCCAGGATCGCGCCCGACTCAAACAGCGGCAGCGGCTTGCCGCCCGGACCGTCCGGGTCGATGATCGCGGGAATCTTTCCATTTGGATTGAGCGAGAGAAACTCCGGCGTCTTCTGGTCGTCCTTGTTAAAGTCAACGAGATGCGGCTCGTACGGCAGGCCGATCTCTTCCAGCATGATCGAGACCTTCACCCCGTTCGGCGTGTTGAGCGAATAAAGCTGCATCCGCTCCGGGTGCTGCGCCGGCCACCGTCTGGTTATGGGAAAATCGGAAAGCGAAGGCATGAGGGCTCCAAAGCATTGTCCCGACAGATGGTCGCTGCTGCGAGATCAACCAGCAACGCCAACGCAAACAGGCGCGAGGAAAGCCGCGTCCGTTCGTCATCGCTTGTGGATCTAGCCGGTCAGGCCGCCGCGGTGCTGGCGACGCCCTTTTCCTTCAACGCCGTCTGCAGTTCGCCCGCCTGGAACATCTCGCGCACGATGTCGCAGCCGCCGACAAACTCGCCCTTGACGTAAAGCTGCGGGATGGTCGGCCAGTTGGAGTATTGCTTGATGCCGTCGCGCAATTCGGCGGATTCCAGGACGTTGAGCCCCTTATAGGCGACGCCGAGGTGGTCGAGGATCTGCACAACCTGGCCGGAAAATCCGCATTGCGGAAATTGCGGCGTGCCCTTCATGAACAGCACAACGTCGTTCGATTTCACTTCGTTGTCGATGAATTGCTTGACGCTCATAGCTCTGTCCTGTCTGGCGCGCGGCGCCCCTACTGATTTGCCATATATGTAGCGCAATTCGCGCCGTCACCCCAAGAGCTCTGGCGCATAGCAGCCGGTAAACTGGCGGTTACCCTTTTGCCGGCGCGTAAACCTGCCCTCCACCTCGAAAATCGAGCGAGGCGGATAGGCCCGCCGGCCATCGCTCCTGCGGCGAGAGGATTTTGACGCCCGCCATTAGTTATCCGGCGTGCCCGTTTGCAAGGCGAGTGCGTGCAGCACGCCGCCCATCTGGCCCTGCAACGCGTTGTAGACGAGTTGATGCTGCTGCACCCGTGACTTGCCCTTGAACGAGGCAGCAATCACCGTCGCGGCGTAGTGGTCGCCGTCGCCGGCCAGATCGCGGATCGTCACCGTGGCATCGGGAATGCCGGTCTTGATCAGCCGCTCTATTTCACTTGCGTCCATCGCCATGGGAGCCGAACTCCTTAAGGCATTTCTCCAGCCATGTAAGCCGGCAGCCAGCCTTCGAACCCTTCCCAAAACTTCGTGACAAGGATGGGGCGCTCGCCGGCAAGCGTCAATGCGTCGCCGCCGGTGACGCCGAGCGGCGCCGCCAGGATGCCGGCGCCGCGGGCCCGCTCCAGCACCGCGGCGGCTTGCGCCTGCGGCACGGTAACGATGTAGCGAGCCTGATCTTCGCCGAACCAGAAGGCATGTGCCGGAGTATCGTCGGGCGCCGGCTCCAGTGTCGCCCCGATGCCGCCCGCCATCGCCATCTCGGCGAGCGCCACCAGCAGCCCGCCGTCGGAAATATCGTGGACGGCATTCGCGGTGCCGTCGAGAATCCGGCCGCGCACGAAATCGCCGTTCTCGCGCTCCTCGATCAGATCGACCGGCGGCGGCGCCCCCTCCTCGCGGTTGCATATATCGCGCAGATAAAGCGACTGGCCGAGCCAGCCATGTGTCTCGCCAACCAGCAAAATGACTTCGCCTGCCGACTTGAAGGCGAGGTTGGCCGATTTGGTGAAGTCATCGAGCAGCCCGACGCCGCCGATCGAGGGGGTCGGCAAAATAGCCCTGCCGTTGGTCTCGTTGTAGAGCGAGACGTTGCCGGACACGACGGGAAAATCGAGCGCCTTGCAAGCGGCGGCGATGCCGCGGATGCAGCCGACCAACTGCCCCATGATCTCGGGGCGCTCTGGATTGCCGAAATTGAGATTGTCGGTGACGGCGAGCGGCTTCGCCCCAACCGCAGTCAGGTTTCGCCAGCATTCGGCGACCGCCTGCTTGCCGCCCTCGAACGGATCGGCCTCGCAGTAGCGTGGCGTCACGTCGGTCGCCAGCGCCAGTCCTTTCGGGCCCTCCTCGACGCGGACCACGGCGGCGTCGCCGCCCGGCCGCTGCACGGTGTTGCCGAGGATGATGTGGTCGTATTGCTCCCACACCCAGCGCTTCGAGCATAGGTCGGGCGTCGCCAGCAGCTTCATCAGCGCGTCAGCAATGCCCACTGGCGGCTCGACCAGTTCGGCGTCGACCGGTTTCGGCTTGGTCGCGGTGACGAACGGCCGCTTGTATTCCGGCGCCTGGTCGCCAAGTTCCTTGATCGGCAGATCGGCCATCACCTCGCCGCCATGGCGGACGATGAACCGCTTGGTGGGCGTGGTCTCGCCGACCACCGCGAAATCCAACCCCCATTTGCGGAAGATCGCCTCGGCCTCTTTCTCCTTTTCCGGCTTCAGCACCATGAGCATGCGCTCCTGGCTCTCCGACAGCATCATTTCGTAAGCGCTCATGCCCATTTCGCGGCATGGCACCTTGTCGAGATCGAGCGTCACGCCGAGGTCGCCTTTGGCGCCCATCTCGACCGCGGAACATGTGAGACCCGCCGCGCCCATGTCCTGGATCGCGATCACGCAGCCTTTCGCCATGATCTCCAGACAGGCTTCCAGCAGCAGCTTCTCGGAAAACGGATCGCCGACCTGAACGGTCGGACGCTTGGCGTCGGAGTCCTCGCCGAATTCCGCCGACGCCATCGAGGCGCCGTGGATGCCGTCGCGTCCGGTCTTGGAGCCGAGATAGACGATCGGCATGCCGACGCCGGACGCCGCCGCGTAGAAGATTTGATCCTTCTTGGCGAGGCCGACCGCCATCGCGTTGACCAGACAATTGCCGTCGTAGCGCGAATGAAAGCGCACCGAGCCGCCGACCGTCGGCACCCCGAACGAATTGCCGTAACCGCCGATGCCGGCGACGACGCCCGACACCAGATGCCGCGTCTTGGCATGCTTGACGTCTCCGAAGCTCAAGGCATTGAGGCAGGCGATCGGCCGGGCGCCCATCGTGAAGACGTCGCGCAAAATGCCGCCGACGCCGGTCGCTGCGCCCTGGTACGGCTCAATGTAGCTCGGATGGTTATGGCTCTCCATCTTGAACACGCAGGCGAGCCCGTCGCCGATATCGATGACGCCGGCATTCTCGCCCGGCCCCTGGATCACATGTGGTCCCTTGGTCGGCAGCGTGCGCAGATGTGCTTTGGAGGATTTATACGAGCAGTGCTCGTTCCACATCGCCGAGAAAATGCCGAGCTCGGTGATGGTTGGTTCGCGGCCGATCAGGTCGAGGATGCGCTGATATTCCTCGGGCTTGAGGCCGTGCTCGGCGACCAGTTCCGGGGTAATTTTGCCTGCGGCGACGCCGATCACTCAGGCCGCCTTTTTCGACAGATGATCGGTCAACCCTGCAAAAATTCCACGCCCGTCCGTTGACCCGATACTAGCTTCCACGTGGTTTTCCGGGTGCGGCATCATGCCCAGCACGTTGCCACCCTCGTTGACGATCCCGGCGATCGAATTGGTGGCGCCATTGACATTCCATTTGGGGTCGAGCGAGCCGTCCGGCGCGGCGTAGCGGTAGAGGATGCGGCCCTCTTCCTCAAGCCGTGCCAAGGTGTCGGCGTCGGCGACATAATTGCCCTCGCCGTGCGCGGTCGGTACGCGGATCACCTGCCCGGCATTGTAGCCTCGCGTGAACGGACTGTCGGAACGCTCGATGCGGAGATAAACGTCGCGGCAGATAAACCGCAGCCGCGTGTTGCGCGCCAGCACGCCGGGCAAAAGACCTGCCTCGCACAAAATCTGGAAGCCATTGCAAACGCCGAGCACCAGTCCGCCTTTGGCGGCGAAGCCGCGCACCGCGTCCATAATCGGCGAGCGTGCGGCGATGGCGCCGCAGCGCAGATAGTCGCCATAGGAAAAGCCGCCGGGAATAACGACGAGATCGGTCTTGGCCGGCAGCGCCGTGTGGGCGTGCCACACCATTGCCGGCTCCTTGCCCGACACCAGCCGCAGCGTGCGCGCCATGTCGCGCTCGCGATTGATGCCGGGGAAAACGACGACGGCGGCCCTCATCCCAACACCTCGACGCGGTAATTCTCGATCACGGTGTTGGCTAACAGCTTGTCAGCGGCCTGCTTGAGCACAGCTTCGGCCCGGGCACGGTCGGAGCCATCGATTTCGATGTCGAACACCTTGCCCTGCCGCACGCTGGCGACGCCGCCGACGCCGAGCGAGCGCAACGCGCCTTCGATCGCCTTGCCTTGCGGATCGAGCACGCCGGTTTTCAGGGTGACGGTGACGCGGGCTTTCATTGGCCTGATTTAGCGCATGAATCGCGAAAACGGGGCGACAATAAGCCCGCTATCCACGCCTAAACTATGACCAATGCAGCGTTGCATAAGGC
>JBPCQM010000007.1:0-22530 GCA_050998115.1 Pseudolabrys sp.
GATCTGCGTTTTCCGGATAGGACGGCGCACCCCGACGCGCTATATCCGGTAGCCCGAAGCCCCTCCAGTCACGGAATCGCAATGGCCAAAGTCGCCAATGACGAAGCCGCCGAAAGGCGCCGCTCGATCGCTTTTCTCAATTGGGCGCACACGATCGACCATTTCGTGCTGTTGATCTATCCGACCGTCGTGATCGGGCTCGAGATTATCTATCAGCGGCCCTATAGCGAGTTGATCGCGCTGTCGAGTACCGCCTTTGTCGCCTTCGGACTTTTCTCGCTCCCGGCCGGCTGGCTAGCCGACCGCTGGAGTCGCCGCAACATGATGGCGGCATTCTATTTCGGCTGCGGCGTGTCGCTCGCGGGCACGGCATTCGCGCCCAACCTGCTGTGGTTGTCGGTCGGCATGTTCGCGCTGGGCATGTTCGCTGCGATCTATCACCCGGTCGGCATGGCGATGCTGATTGAGGCGTCCGGCGCGCGCGGGCGAACGCTGGCCTTCAATGGCGTTTGCGGCAATCTTGGCGTTTCGCTTGCGGCCGGCATCAGCGCAGCGCTGGCCAGCTATTTCGGCTGGCGTGCGGCTTTCCTGGCGCCGGCGGCGCTCTGCATCGTGACCGGTATTGTTTATCTCTGGCTAACGCCGGACGACCGCCACCATACCAAGTCGCGGGTATCGAAACCTGCGGTGCCGCTGACGCCGAAACTTGCTGTTATGCTGTTCGGGCTGTTTCTGGTGATCGCGCTCAGCGCCGGATTGGTGTTCAATGTGTTGACGATCGCGTTGCCGAAGATCGTCGATGAAGGCGTCGCGCGTTCCGTGCCGCTGCTGCTGGTCGGCAGCATTGCGACCGCGGTTCTGGTGTGCGGTGCGCTGGCGCAGCTCACGGTCGGCAGGCTCGTCGAGTGGGTGCCGCCGCATGTGATTTTTGCCGCGGTTACCGCGCTTGGCTTTGTCGGAAACCTATGGGCGACCTACGCCAGCGGTCTTGCGTTGATGGTTGCGCTTGCGGTCGCAGTCGCGGCGATTTATGGGCAGGTGACGGTCAACGACATGATTCTGGCGCGCTATACCGCGGATGCCTGGCGCGGACGCGTTTATGCGGTGCGCTATTTCACCCTGTTCATCAGCGCCGGCGTCGCGGTCGGCATGATCTCGCTGTTGCATCAGAGCGGCGGCTTCAGCCTGGTGCTCGGTGTCAACGCGGTGATCGCGCTGATTATGTTTCTCTGTACCTTGGCGCTCGTCATGCTGATCGTCAGTATTGAAGGCAAACATAAGGTGCCACAGCCCGCCGAATAAATTTCAAAATAGCGGCGGAATCAAATCTTTCACGTCAATGGTCACGCGTTTTTTCACATTCTCCATGATCCGGCTGCGGTGGCATTTGCTCGGATCGCGGCAATAGCATAACAGGGCAATCCGTTTGCCGGACTTGATCAACTCGACCAACTCGCCAAGCTCTTTTTGCGGCTCGGGTTGCTTGATGTGCTTGTCGTAGATACGCCAAAGTGCGGCGTAATCGCCAGAATGCGCCGCCGCGCGGCCTTCCGCCGGCGTGCCCAGCTTTTGCAAATGGATGTAGGCGATGTCTTCATCATCGAGGCTGGCGGAGAGCGCAGTTTTGGAAAATCCGGGACGGCGCGAAGTGGCGACAGCGCGGATGTCGACCAGCAGGCCCACCTGCGCCCGCTTGAGCTCGCCGATGACCGCGTTTAGCTTTGCTTTTTCGTAACCGATGGTGAACAGCGGCGGCAACTTCCTCGGCTTTCTTGCCACCGTTTTTCTGGCAGGCCTTTTCATTTCAGTCTTTCGATTAGCGCCATCGCCGCGGCCGGCGCCCGCACTTTGGCCTCGTGGATGAAATACAAGAAAACGTCGCGCGATTGCTTCGCCGGGCTTTTTTTGTCGACGCGAGCCAAGTCTTTCGGCTCTCCGCCACCAGCCCACGTTTGGGCGCGCTTGGCCCAGGTATCTAGCGCCTTGGGCGGGTAGCCGGCCTTCAGCTTTTCCTCGCCTTTCTGCAGCCGCCCGTAGACAAAATTGCCCGTTATGTCGGCGATCGCCGGATAGGTGTCATGTTCGGCGAATACCACCGGCGTTTCGAACTGCCGCAATAGCTTGATGAATTCCGGCGAGCAGAAACTGTCATGCCGAACCTCGACAACATGGCGCAATGCGCGGCCATCGTGTGTCGTTGGCAACAGTTCGAGGAAACCACCAAAATCGGCGGAGTCGAATTTCTTGTACGGCGCAAACTGCCACAATAGCGGGCCGAGCTTGCCGCCAAGCTCGGTGATGCCGGAATCCAGAAAACGTTTGATCGAATCTCCGGCTTCGCTCAGCACGCGGCGGTTGACCGCAAAGCGCGGCCCTTTGAGCGCGAACACGAAATCATCCGGCACTTCGCCTGCCCATTTGCGAAACGTTTTTGGTGTTTGCGAGCGATAAAACGTTCCGTTGACCTCGATCGAGGTCAGATGATCGGCCGCGTAGCTGAGTTCGCGCGCGTGCGGCAGGCCCTTTGGGTAAAACACGCCGCGCCAGGGCTCGAAGGTCCACCCGCCGATGCCGCAGTAGATCTTGCCTGTCTTATCCGCCATGGGCGCAATGTAGCGGTTGTGCGTGCCCCTTTGCTAGGCGGTTGCGGGCTCGCCTCGCTCCGGCAGCCGAACGTCACGTGCGGCAATCGCATTCTCAAGGTTGCCGATATTCTCGAACAGGCGGCGCGCCGTGAGCTGCAGGAAATAGAATCCGAATTGCGGGATTTGCAGATAGAGCTGCTTGAAATCATTGTACTTGATGGCGAGGACTTCGCCGGTTTCATCGCACACCAGCGTTTGCGTCCGCTGGCCTTGTGGCGCCAGTATTCCGAGCTCGCCGACAATGGTGCCCGGAGGGATGGCTATCTCAGTCGCCAGTCTGGATGCGGCGGATCAGGATCAGCATCTGGACTGAATTGAGTGGCAACAAAATGCAGTTGAGGATCAGCGTTGGTTAGATTCCGGCGAGTACCGAATGGGTGATGAACAGAACGTCGACGGCGATGGCCAGAATGCGCAGCGGGATCATCGTCTTCATCCAGTAGACGATGACGTTCAGTATGATCGCGATGGCCGGCGGCGACATGCGCCACATCGGGATGCGTGAAAATCCACGGGCATATGCATTCTCTGGAAAGGCTCGTTCTGGAGGGCTTTTGGCGAGCGGGCTGTCGGCGTTGCTGGCGGACAGGTCTAGTCTGGCATACGGAATTCCTCCAGCGACACGCGGCTAGGAGTTCCGTCGGTCGCAAGTTCAGCAATCGCCTCGCCGATCGCGGCCGAATGCTTGAAACCGTGGCCCGAGCACGGCGAGGCAACGATCACGCGCGGATGCTCCGGCAAACGATCGACGATAAAACGCGCATCGTCGACGCAGGTGTAGAGGCAGACCGCCGATTTCACGCATTGACCGGATACGCCGGGCAGGAAATCGGCGATATAGTCCGCATATATCGACTGCAATTCCGCGGAGGACGCCGTTCGATCGACCTTGTCCGGCGTTGTTTCGGCATCGTATTGCTCTGTGGCGAGCTTGATCGCCGGCTCCCCATCGCCGATCCAGGGGAAACCGTAAATCGCTTGCTTGCGCGGGACCTGCCAGTAAAATACCGGGAACTGGTCGGGCCGGTAACGCGCGAGCGCGGTGGGGCCGGCATCGGCGAGACGAAACCACGCCAGCAGCTGCCGCCGCACCGTGAACAGCGCCGCGCGCCGCGGCAATAATTGCGGCAGCCACGGACCCGCGGCGAGCACAATATTGTCGGCGGCATAGGTCGCGCGATCGGTCGCGACCTCGACCTTATCCACCCGTGGATCGAAACACTGCATGGTTTCGTTCGTATGGACCGTGGCGCCCAGCCGCTTGGCCAGGCTCAATTGCGTTTCGATGCATTTTTCGACGAAAACAAAGCCCGCGTCCGGCTCGTAATAACCGCGTTCCTGTTCGGTAATATTGAAAGCCGGAAAGCGCCGGCGGATATCGCGATCCGTCAACACCTCGTGCGGCACGTCATTGCAGAGCGAGGCGTCAATGGTGGAATCGAGAAAACGCGGATTGCCGTGCGCGCTGGCGCGCTCACCCGGCCCGGAAATAACCAGCAATCCGTTCTGAACGAGCAGTTGCTCGCCGGTCCGCGCTTCGAGTTCCCGCCAGATTTCATGCGAGCGGCGGGCAAACTGCGTATAGACAGCGCCTTCGCCGCAAGCCAGCCGTGTGATTCGCGTGTCACCGTGGCTGGAGCCGTGGGCGTGCGGCGGCGAGTAACGATCGATGCCAAGAATTTTGCGGCCACGCTTGGCGACTTGGTAGAGCGTCGCCGCGCCCATGGCACCAAGGCCGATAACGATGGTGTCGAATTTTTCTGTCATGGCGGGTGCAACTTAACGAAAGACCATGACAAAAAAAGAGGCCGCCTCGCGGCGGCCTCTCGATTCTCGAACGGTGGATGGACGATTAGAAGTCCATGCCGCCCATGCCGCCACCCATTCCACCGCCGCCGGGCATACCGCCGGCTGCGCTCTTCTTTTGCGGGATCTCGGCGACCATTGCTTCCGTGGTGATCAGCAAACCCGCAACGGATGCCGCGTTCTGCAGCGCCGCCCGGACTACCTTGGTCGGATCGATAATGCCCTTGGAGAGCATGTTGACATATTCGCCGTTTTGGGCGTCGAAGCCGTAGGAGTACTGATCCTTTTCCAGAATCTTGCCGACGATGACCGAGCCATCCTCACCGGCGTTGCCAGCGATCTGGCGGGCCGGGGTCTGAAGCGCCTTACGGACGATCTCAACGCCGGTCTTTTGGTCGTCATTAGCAGTCTTGACCTTCCGGAGGATTTCGGAGGCGCGCAACAGCGCGACGCCGCCGCCCGGAACGATGCCTTCCTCGACTGCGGCGCGGGTCGCATGCATCGCGTCGTCGACGCGATCCTTGCGCTCCTTCACCTCGACCTCGGTGGCGCCGCCGACGCGGATCACTGCAACGCCGCCCGCCAGCTTGGCGAGACGTTCCTGCAGCTTCTCCTTGTCGTAGTCCGACGTGGTTTCCTCGATCTGCGCCTTGATCTGGTTGACGCGCTCGACGATGTCGGCCTTCTTGCCGGCGCCGTTGACGATCGTGGTATTTTCCTTGTCGATCATCACCTTCTTGGCGCGGCCAAGCATGTTGATGTCGACCTTCTCGAGCTTGATGCCGAGATCCTCGCTAATCGCCTGGCCGCCGGTCAGGACAGCGATGTCCTGCAGCATGGCCTTGCGGCGATCGCCGAAGCCCGGAGCCTTGACGGCCGCGACTTTGAGGCCGCCGCGCAGCTTGTTGACGACCAGCGTGGCCAGGGCCTCGCCTTCGACGTCTTCAGCCACGATCAGCAGCGGCTTACCGGTTTGCACTACCGCTTCGAGCAGCGGCAACAATTCCTGCAGGCCCGACAGTTTCTTCTCGTAGATCAGGATGTACGGGTCTTCCATTTCGGTCCGCATCTTGTCGGCATTGGTGATGAAGTACGGCGAGATATAGCCGCGGTCGAACTGCATGCCCTCGACCACAAGCGAGCGCCGCGCCTCCCTCGCCGAGGGTCATCATCTTCTGAGGAGCGAGCGTGTTCGCCATGCGACTACCTCGATGTAAATTAGGCGTTCAAGCGGGCGAGCGCCGCCCTATTGCGCAGAACGATGTGACGCGACGTCGGCAATGCGATCGCGCCAATATCTTCAAGATGCGTGAGCGTGCGCGATACGGTTTCGATGGTGAGGCCGAGATAGTCGGCGATATCTTGCCGCGACATCGGCAGCTCAATTTCGTTGGCGGTGCGGTTGCGGCTCGCCATTTCGAGCAAAAAGCCGGCGACGCGCTCTTGCGCGCTTTTGATCAGCAGCAGGCCGCGGTTTTGGGCGCGATTCAGCTCGGCGACCGCGAACTGAAGCAGTTGGCTGGCCATCGCCGTATCATAAGCCGTGCGCGAGGTGAGCGCCGAACGTTTGACGATGCGAACCGTGGTCGGCGCCAGTGCCTCTGCGGAAAAACTTTGCGCGCTGTCCGCCTCCAAGCCGAAAATGTCGCCCGGCAAATAAAACGCGCCGATCTGGCTGCGGCCGTCGTTGAGAATCTTCGAGGTGCGCACGCAGCCGGACTGAACGGAGTAGAGATAGTCGGCCGGTTCGCCTTCGCCGTAAATCTCTTCGTCGCGTGAAAAACACAGCGACGCGGCCATCGGACCGAACAGGCTTGGCGCCAGTATTGTCAGGGCTTGACGAAACTCATTCCTGCCCATGCGAGCAAGCGGTTTGCGGATTTCCCAGGCTCGCATCGACATGGCCTGCCTCATTGATTCGGCGAAGTTGTGCGAACCATGGCCGGCAGGCTTAAGCAAAAAAATCAGATACAGACCGTAAGGGCTATTACGTAGGTCTCCACAAGGGAAATAACAGTATTTAATTCAGATACTTATGCCATTTTTCGGCAGATCATACCTTGTGCAATAAGGGCCCGACTGCACTAGAAATACCGCCATGCGCAACGTCAACGAAGCCGTGACCGTGGCCGCTGCCAAACCGCCACGCCAGTTCGGTACAAGCAACGCTTTATTGCCGCACGCCTTGAGCTACGCCCTCTCCGCGGCCTTGGTCGCGATGACCTTTATGGCGCGACTGTTGCTTGAGCCGGCGCTGGGGGACGAGACCACTTTACTTTTATTTGTACCCGCCGTGCTTGTTGCAAGCGGCATCGGCGGCTTGGGCCCGGGAATTCTTGCAACCGTCTTGAGCGATGTTCTCGCGCTCTATTTCTACCGGACGTCCTTTCCGCTGCCAGCGTCACAAGTTTTCAGCCTGAGCGCTTTTACGACGATTGGCGTCGGCATGGCGATGCTGGGCTCACGCCTGTTGCGCGCGCGCGCCTCCGAGGCGGCAAGCACGCAAGATCTTCTCGCGCGCGAAGCGCACCTGAAATCGATTCTGGATACCGTTCCCGACGCCATGATCGTTATTGATCCCAAAGGCATCGTACAATCATTCAGCACGGCGGCAGAGCGCCTGTTTAAGTACACCGCCGATGAGGTGATCGGAAAAAATGTCAAAATGCTGATGCCGCAGCCATATCGTAACGGCCACGACGGTTACTTAAATCGCTACATAGAGACGCGCGAACGCCGCATTATTGGGATCGGCCGCGTCGTGGTTGGCGAACGTAAAGGCGGATCGACCTTTCCGATGAAACTTTCGGTCGGCGAGATGCGCTCATCAAACAAGACATTCTATACCGGCTTTATCCGCGACCTGACCGAGCGCCAAAGCACCGAAGCGCGATTGCAGGAGCTGCAATCCGAGCTGGTTCATATTTCTCGGCTCACCGCGATGGGCGAGATGGCTTCGACGCTTGCGCACGAGCTCAATCAGCCGCTAACGGCGATTGTCAATTATTTGAAAGGCGGCATCCGCCTGCTCGCAGACCGTTCTGACGACGAATCACTATTGACGCGCAATGCCCTCGACAAGGCAAACGAGCAAGCGATGCGGGCCGGCGAGATTATCCGTCGCTTAAAGGATTTCGTTTCGCGCGGCGAAAGCGAGCGACGCGCCGAAAACGTGAGCAAGCTGGTAGAAGAAGCAAGCGCGCTTGCGCTTGTCGGCGTCAAGGACGTTCACGTTCGCTTCGATCTCGATCCTGCCGCCGATCAGGTCATGGCCGACAAGGTGCAAATCCAGCAGGTCCTGATCAACTTGATGCGCAATGCGTTGGAAGCGATGGCCAATTCCGACCGGCAAGAACTAACTGTGAGATCGGCTGCCGTCGATCGCGATCTGATCGAAATTCGCGTGATCGACACCGGCCCCGGCATCCCGCCGGAAACCGCGGCGCATCTATTTCAGCCTTTCTTTACAACCAAGCTCCATGGCATGGGCGTCGGGTTGTCGATCTGCCGGACGATTGTCGAGGCCCACGACGGCCGCATTTCGATGGAGACCAACCCTGGTGGGGGTACGGTTTTCTGCTTTACGCTGCGGGCGCTAACAAAACAGGGCGCAGAAGGCGATGCCTGACAAATCAACTGTCCACATCATCGATGACGACGACGCGGTTCGTCAGTCGCTGGAATTTCTTTTGAAGAGTGCGAAGCTTGACGTTCGCAGTCATGACTCAGCGTCATCTTTCCTTGAAGCGCTACCGAACCTCGGCCTCGGTTGCGTCATTACCGATGTCCGCATGCCGGGGCTGAGCGGCATCGACTTGCTCAAGCGCCTCAAGACCGAGGCAAACTCGATTCCGGTCATTGTTATTACGGGCCACGGCGACGTTCCGCTTGCGGTTGAAGCCATGAAATGCGGCGCGGCTGATTTTCTAGAAAAACCATTCGACGACGAATTGCTGCTAAGCACCGTTCGTTCTGCCCTCAACCGCTTGAAAAAAGACGGCAAACGCGAAGCCGAGCGCGCGGAAATCCTCGATGGACTTGCCGCGCTGTCAAACCGCGAGCGGCAGGTGCTTGAGGGATTGGTGGCGGGCGATTCCAACAAGGTCATCGCCTTCAACCTGACGATCAGCCCGCGGACCGTCGAAATCTACCGCGCCAATGTGATGTCCAAGATGGCGTCGGCAAGCCTGTCGGATCTCGTGCGAAAAGCCTTAATCGTGGGCATGTTGGACAATTCACCAGTATAGCAATTTAATTCGCAAGGCTGGGGCTTCAGTGAGGCAACGGCTGGTAAGGGCAAATCAAACCCGCCGCTCCCGGCACTCGGCTATTGCGATAAATATAAGACGCTTTATTACTGTGTCGCTGGCGCCGCCCGTTGCCTTCGTACAAGCATCGGCCCGAACGATAAGGCGAAGCCAAAATAGGCGACGCACCAGGCAAGGGCTGTAACGTGGAGCAGCGCGCCGCTCCATCCCGGTTCCAACGAAGCATAGATACGTGCAACTCCCGCGATGACGACGGCCGCATAGATCGTCTGCGTCATACGTGAAGCTGTAAGCGCGTTGCCCGTGTGGCCCAGGCTGGCGCGGGTCATAACCGCAAGCGTCATAGTGCCCCCCGCGCCAACCGTCCAGGCATGAATGCCCGCGCTGGTCGAGATGATATCGACGGCCGCCGCGCTTGCGAGCAGAAAGCCGAGCGGCACAAACGCGTAACCGACATGCAGAATAAGCACCAGCCGGTCACGCCGGGTACGATCCCCAGCCCAGCGCGACAGCCGAACGATATTTAGCGCGCCTGTAATCGCCAGTGCGGTTGAGGTCAGCCGCCCGTTTGGCTGCGCAATCCATAACGCCAATGTTGCGGCAGTGACACCGAGCACTCCGACGTCAAAACGCCCGAACGGCGCCGGCAGGCGCCCCGGATTCTCGCGCGCAAGCCAGTTACGGGTGAAGCTCGGAACGATCCGGCCGCCTATTACAACGATTAGCACCACGATGGCAGCGATACCCGTGCGGGCGCCGTATTCGGCCGTGCCCTGAATGTGGGCCTCTATATGGAAGGCGACATTGCCGGCGAGGAGCACCGCGACCAAACCCACGACCCTGAGATTTCGCCAATTCTCGCCAACGACGATTTCGCGCGCGGTGGCCGCCACAACCAGCGCCAGAAAGCTCGCGTCAATAATTGCGGCCAACAGCCAGCCGGTCTCGGCGGAAAACGTAACGGCCACACGTCCGGCGACCCACACCGCGACCAAGACCAGCAATGGCTTGCCTTGAATCGGCAATCGTCCAGTCCAGTTCGGAATCGCAGTGAGCATGAAGCCGGTAACTACCGCTGGCAAATAGCCATACAGCATTTCATGGACGTGCCAGTCGACCGGCGAGAAGTCGGTCGACAATCCCAGCTTACCATTGAACATCGGTATCCATACGAGGACGCCGAGCCCCGCATAGACCGCACCGAATAGAAAAAACGGACGAAAGCCGTACGACAGCAAGACTGGACCGCGATAGTCCCTTAGCCGAGGTATGGGCATGCTTGACTGCGTCAGAATATAAGTGAGCCTGCTCTAGTGCGCTCCGCCGGGCTCGTTTTTGCCGTCGTAGATTTCAGAATTGGCCGGCCCCTCGACGTGCAGGATCCCCACTAATCCGCGCTCAAGCCGCGACAGCGCATGATCGACCAGAATATAATTTCCCGGCACATCGAGTTTGAATTCGGTGATGACGGCTCCGCCCGGCGGGACTGTGACCGTTTGAATGCCCTTTAACGGCTCGCTGAGAACCCCGCCAAGATTGTAAACTCTGTCAAACATTTCACCGATGACGTGGAATGACGAGGTAAAGTTCGGACCGCCAACGCCGAAGAAGATGCGGACCGTCTCACCGACTTTCGCTTCCAGCGGATGGAGCTTCGACAAAGCGCCAACCGAGCCGTTGAAGACAAAATATTCGGGCCGCTCGTTCAGCAGTTTCTCGACATTGAATTCCTGGCTGCCATGCGTGCCAAACGCAGCCTCGGTGTAGATTTCGCCTTGCATCACATAAAATTCTCGATCGACCGGCGGCAATCCCTCCTCCGGCTCGACCAGGATAAGCCCATACATTCCATTCGCGATGTGATGTGCCACCATCGGCGTGGCGCAATGGTACACATAAAGCCCGGGAATCAGCGCTTTGAATTTAACGCCCTTCTCTTCGCCTGGATTGGTCTGCGTCGACGCCGCGCCGCCGCCGGGACCGGTGGCCGCATGGAAATCAACGGAGTGAACCATCGCACTGTCGCTGGAATTCTTGAGGCGGACATCGACGGTGTCCCCGACCCGAACGCGCAGGAATGGGCCGGGCACTTTACCGTTGAAGGTCCAGTAGCCGAACGTGGTGCCTTCGGCGAGGCGGCCTTCCAGTTCAACCGTCGTCAGATCGACACGGATGGTTTGTGGAGCCCGCTTACCGATCGGCGGCGGCAAATCGGTCGACAATTTTGAGATGTCCGCCTCGACCAAAGTCTGGGGAGGCGCGTGAGGCGTGATCAGGAATTGGCCCTGCATGCCGGCGAGCTGGTGGCCCGGCAGGCTGCAGAAATAAATGAAATCGCCTGCTTTGCCGGCGCGGAACGCAATGTTGGTGCTGGCGCCTTTGCCAGTGATGTGGGGTGATCGCGCGGTCGCCTCTTGGTCGGCAAAGACGATATCGTGTTCGGCGCCTTCGCCGTTGATCAAGGTGACTTGGACGCCCTGCCCTTCGGCTGCCGACAGCACTGGATTGATCTGACCATCAATCGCTCCGCCAACACCGATAAAGACCATGCGTCCTTCGGCAATCCCGGTGCGCAGCGTGTAACGCAAGCCTGGAACGTAGATTGACCCCGCAGGCTGACCGGTTGGCGCGGTTGCTGTTGCCGGGGGTGCCGCCGCTGCGGGGGCACGGGCGGCGGCCGGTGCTGGCGCCACGGCAGCCGGAGTCGGACCCGCCGCGAGAAATGCAATGACCGCATTACGCTCATTTTCGGTCTTCAGCCCCGGGAACGGCATCTTGTTGCCGGGCACCGACTTCTGCGGATCCGACAGATAAGTATCGAGCGTGGCGACATCCCAGGTGAGGCCACTACCTTTCATGGCGGGCGAGTAATTGTAATTGGCAACGCTGCTGGCTTTTTTCCCGACGATTTCAGAAAGGCTCGGACCGAGCCCATTCTTGCCGGGCTCCAACGAGTGGCAAGCCTGGCACTTGCGGAAAACGAGCTTACCCGCGGCCACGTCGCCGCTCACTGCCACAGGCTTCGGTGCGGGTGCCGCCTGGCCGCTGGTCTGCGCAGCGGCAGGCGCTGCGGCCATGCGCTCATGCGTCATGGCCGGCATTTGCGGAGATGCTTGGGGAGCGGCCGGCGCGGTGGCGGTCTTGGCAGGAGCTGGCGCGGCAGGTGAGCTTGGCACGGCACTTGGCGCGACCGTCGATTTAACGGCGGCGGGCTCAGTGTTCTCGCTCAGCGACGTGCTCGCTGCCGTTTTCGTTGAGGAGGCTTCGTAAGAAGAGAGATAGAGTAGCGGCACAATAAGAAGGAGGCCGACGATCAAAACGAACCATTCACGAATGAATTTCGGCATTTTTTGCCACATGATTTATTCTTCACAATGCAACGTTCAACGGCTCTCGGATGTTCTCCATTCGAACGAAAAGCAAAATACGGCGAACACCGATTGGCATTTTCAACCCGCGGCTCAAAAACGTATTGATCTAAGTCAAAGTCAATGGGGTATAGTCGAGGTTGTTCCAAAATTTAGATAAAAACGGGCCATTACCATCCATCATGGAGTTGAGACCGGCTCCGAAGGCGTGATTCAAGCTCCCAAACTGGAGCCTCGAATCATGCGCTATGAACTCACAGATTTTGAGTGGGCTGCCATCAAACCATTCCTCCCGAACAAGCCCCGTGGCATGCCGCGAGTGGACGACCGGCGTATCCTCAACGGTATCTTTTGGGTCTTGCGATCCGGCGCGCCATGGCGCGACCTGCCCGAGACCTTTGGGCCCTATACGACCTGTTACAATCGCTTCGTTCGCTGGGGACGGGCTGGCGTCTGGGACCAGATCATGGATGCACTGGCCGCAATGCATGATACGGCAGTACAGATGATCGACACGTCAATCGTGTGCGTGCATCAGCACGGAGGCTGCATCGCGGGCAATGGTGAGCAGCACATGGGCCGATCCCGAGGCGGGCTGACCACTAAGATTCACGCCGTCGTGGACACCAACGGCCTGCCGGTGCAGATCGGCCTCACGCCCGGTGAGACGCACGACAATCAGCTTTGCTTGGTTCTCCTGAGCGAATTGCGCCCGCATACAATGTTGTTAGCGGATCGCGGCTATGATGCCGACGGGATCAGAGCGCTTGCCAGTGAGCAAGGCGCATGGGCAAACATCCCGCCGAAGCGGAATCGCAAAGAGGCAATCTGCTTCAGTCCATATCTCTACCGGGCGCGTAATTTGGTCGAGCGGTTTTTCAACAAGATCAAGCAATGTCGGCGCATCGCAACACGCTATGACAGACTAGCGGCCAACTATCTCGCCTTCATCAAGCTCGCATCCATTCGGGTTTGGCTACACGTTTATGAGTCCGCGCCCTAGTTCGGCAGGACGTAAGCCGAGATGCGCCCGCGCGGATAAACCGACTCGGCGACGCGTCTATTGTGATTGCCGGAAATAATGATCGGGTTGCCCGATGCGTCGACGCCGCTGACGACGCCGACATGGCCGCCGCCGCGCCGTCCCATCACCGCGATCGCGCCGACCTGCGGGCCGGAGACGCGGGTGCCGTAGCGGGCGTAGGCGCTCGCCAGATTGCCGCCGCCGGAATGCCCGGTGTGCTTGAGCACCATGTCCATGAAGGCGCCGCACCACAGGCTGCCGCGCCCGGTCGGGTTGCCGCCGATATAGCGGCGCGCCTCGCTGACCATAGAGCTGGAGCCGCCAACTACAGACTGCGGCTGTGGTTCGGCCTGGGCCAGCGCTGACCTGGCTGCGCTAACAGGCGCTTCTTGAGTGCCACCCGCCTTAGCGGAGGCGATCGCGTTGGCGTAGCGATCGTCCGTCGGCGTCACGGCCTGGATCGCCGCGACCGCCTGATGGCGATAACCGGCATGCCGGTGATGACGCGGCGTGGCGAGCGCCCCCGTTGTGAAAGCCGCCAAGGCGACGCCACACAATGCGAGCGTCAGTCGTTTCTGGATAGGACCCATCGTGTTAGTCCTTTTCAATAGCAATCCGTCGACCTCCGACAGAACCAATTGCACTTCCACGTGCCTAGTCGTGGTTAAACATGGCTACTTTGTGATGATGATTCGACGTAATCTGTGATTTTTTCAAATCTACGTAGCACTGGCCTGTTTAATATTTTTGGCGATGTAAATTAAACTATATGTCCTATATAATTACCGTATATTTTCTTATAGGCAAAAATACTATACTGCTGAGGCGCGCTGAAAGCTTTGCGGCCCAAGTTGTTGTGCAGTTGCAGCAAAGTTAAAGTTGCGATGCAGCATTGGCAAAGAGAAAAGCTGCGCGCCGGGCGCGGCCCCAACGCTCAACCGAGCAGCGCGGATCAGGCGATTATGGGCCCGGCACATGTCTGGCTTGGCAAACCTTATCGGGCAAGCGCCTACGCGGAGTCACGCCGGCTGAGCAGAAACACTGCCTGCTCGCCAAACAGATTCCAGAACCACCACGGCGCATTAAACCGCAGCGGACTGCCGCGGACGTTGAACGCCAGTGATTTTTCCATCCGCACGCCGGTCTCGTTGCAGAGCTGCCGGAAGTCCTTGATCGTGCAGTGGTGAATATTGGGCGTGTCGTACCAGCGATATGGCAAGATATCGGTCTGCGGCATATGACCGGCAAACAGCAATTGCAGCCGCACCTGCCAATAGCCAAAGTTCGGGAACGACACGATGGCGCGCCGGCCAATGCGCAACATATGCTCCAGCACGACGCGCGGCTGGCGCGTGGCCTGCAGCGTTTGCGACAGGATCACATAGTCGAACGCATCGTCCGGGTAATCGGCGAGGTCGGTGTCGGCGTCGCCCTGAATCACCGCAAGGCCCTTGGCGACGCATTCATTGACGCCCTCGCGGGACAGTTCGATGCCGCGGCCATCGACATCGCGCCGCTCGGCCAACAGCCGCAGCAACTCACCGTCGCCGCAGCCGACGTCGAGCACCTTGGCGCCGCGATCGACCATGTCGGAGACGAACAGCAGGTCGACGCGGGCGGCGCCCGGCGAGCGCGAATGCATAATAGGCTCGTAGTTGCGCGTCAGCATGGGTTCAGGTGTTCATATGTTCATGTCGACGATGCTTTGGTGGCGAGCCCGCGGGCGCGGCCCGCGCCGTCGAGAAAACCGCGCACGATGGCAAATAATTCCGGCTCTTCAAGCAAGAACGCGTCGTGCCCCTTATCGGTAACGATTTCCGCGAACGAAACCCGCGCCCCAGCGGCATTGAGCGCGTGCATCATGGCGCGGGATTCCGACGTCGGGAACAGCCAATCCGACGTGAAGGAGATCACGCAGAACCGCGTCGGCGACTGCTTGAACGCATTCGACACCACGTTGTTATGGTCGGCGGCGAGATCGAAATAGTCCATCGCGCGCGTCAGATAGAGATAGCAATTGGCGTCGAATCGCTCGACGAAGGAAATGCCCTGGTGACGCAAATAGGACTCAACCTCGAAATCGGCGTCGAACGAGAACGTGGGGTTTTCACGGTCCTGGAACTTGCGCCCGAACTTGCGATGCAGCGCCGCGTCGGAAAGATAAGTAATGTGCGCGCCCATGCGCGCCACCGCCAGCCCGCGCCGCGGGTTGGTGCCTTCCAGCAGATAGCGCCCACCGCGCCATTCCGGGTCCGCCATGATGGCCTGGCGGCCAACCTCGTGGAAAGCGATGTTCTGCGCCGAATGACGCGTGGCGCAAGCGATCGGCAGCGCCGCGAAGACGCGGTCCGGATAGCTCGACGCCCATTCCAGCACCTGCATGCCGCCCATCGAGCCGCCGGCGGCGGCAAACAGCGTGTCGATGCCGAGACGGTCGAGCAACATCGCTTGCGCGCGCACCATGTCACGGATGGTGATGACCGGAAATTCGAGGCCCCACGGCTTGCCGGTGGCCGGATTGGTCGAGGACGGCCCAGTAGTGCCCATGCAGCCGCCAAGCACGTTCGGGCAGATGACGAAATAACGCTCGGTATCGATCGGCTTGCCGGGGCCGACCAAGGTTTCCCACCAGCCGGCTTTGCCGGTCACCGGGTGCTGGTTGGCGACGTGCTGGTCGCCGGTCAGCGCGTGGCAGACCAGTATGGCGTTCGAGCGCGCCTCGTTGAGCTTGCCGTAAGTCTTGTAGGCGACCTGAAACGGCGCAATCGAAACGCCGGCGTCGAGCCGGAGCGGCAATTCATGACCGAAGGTCATGAGTTCAGATGCATGCGGCGCATCTGCTTCGTCCGGCCCCCGTGCCTCTCGCGCGGCGCCATTTTTTATTTCGCTCATAACGCGTGGCTCCTGGCGCAACTACGAACCCTTGAAAATCCGGCTTTCCGGCCAGCTGTGGGGTGCGCGCCGTTTAGGAAGGGGGCGCCAAACTGTCAATGTTTTCTTTGATTTCGCCTCCCGTCCCACCTATCAATTGCCGCTATGTCAAAGCCGAACGACAAGCCTTCGCTCTCCGAATTGCGCGCCGAGATCGATCGGATCGACGAAGGCATGCACAATCTGCTGATGGAGCGCGGCGAGATCATCGACCGCTTGATTGCGGTCAAGCGTAGCCAGGAAACTGGCTCGGCATTCCGCCCGGCGCGCGAGGCTGAGATGATGCGGCGCTTGGTCAAGCGGCACAAAGGCATACTGCCGCTCGACACGGCCGAAGGTATCTGGCGTGTGATCATTTCGACATTCACTTATGCACAGGCTCCGTTCTCCTTGCACGCGGACTTATCGGCAGGCGATGCGCTGATGCGGGATTCCGCGCGCTTTCATTTCGGCTTCACGGTGCCGTTCGTCGCGCATACGGGCGCGTCGGGCGTTGTCGCCGCGGTATCGGAGTCCAAAGGCGATCTGGGCATGGTGCCGGCGCGGGCCGCAGCAGGGTCTGGCGCCTGGTGGAGCGCGCTCGAATTCGACAGCGCGCCGAAGATCATCGCTCGGCTGCCTTTCGTCGAACGCGCCGACCATCCGGCTGCACTGCCCGTGTTTGTGATTTCACGCGTGGCAGCGGATGCCATGGTGACGGAAACCGGGACCTGGAGCGTACGGGTGTCGGGCTGGGGCGCCAAGGCTGCCCAGATACTTTCCACCGTCGCCGAATTCATCGCCGTGCCAGATCGCGCCTTCGACGGCGCTGCGCTGCTGATCAGTCTGCCGCAGGGCAAGACCTTCGATAATGTTCGCGATGCCTTGATCAAGGCCGGCGCCACGCTGCGCTCTTCGGCCCTCGTCGGCAGCCATGCAACCCGCTATACGGTTGCCGCCGACAAGGCATAGCCGCGCTTTCGGCGGACGCTCTAACCAGATTGACGTGAGATGACTGCCAACCGCCCGCAACCGCGCCCCGGCGTGCTCGACATTGCCCCTTACGTTCCGGGCAAGAGCACGGCGCCTGGCGTCGCCAAGATATTCAAGCTGTCGTCCAACGAGACTCCGCTCGGGCCGTCGGCTGGCGCGCTTGCAGCATATCGGGCAGCCGGCGAACGTCTTGAGCACTATCCGGACGGCTCGGCTTCTGCCTTGCGCCATGCGATTGGCAACGCGTATGGGCTCGATCCGGCCCGCATCGTCTGCGGCGCCGGTTCGGATGACCTGCTTAATCTGCTGGCGCGCGCATTCCTCACCGATGGCGATGAGGCGATCCACACCACACACGGTTTTCTGGTCTATCGGATCGCGACGCTCGGCACCGGCGCGACGCCGGTCGCCGCGGCGGAGACGAATTTCACCGCCGATGTCGATGCGATCCTCAAGGCGTTGACGAAGAAGACCAAGATGGTCTTTCTCGCCAACCCGAACAACCCGACCGGCACCTACCTGCCGTTCGACGAAGTGCGCCGCCTGCACCGCTCGCTGCCCGGCAATGTGCTCCTCGTGCTTGACGCTGCCTACGCGGAATATGTCCGGCGCAACGACTATGAAGCAGGGATCGAATTGGTCGCCACCAGCGACAATGTCGTGATGACCCGCACGTTTTCGAAAATATACGGGCTGGCTTCGCTGCGGCTCGGTTGGATATACGCGCCGGCCTCGGTGGTCGATGCGGTCAACCGCATTCGCGGGCCTTTCAATGTCAACGGGCCGGCGATAGCGGCCGGTATCGCCGCTATCAAGGACATCGCGCATGTCGAGACAGCACGCGAGCACAACACGCGCTGGCTTGGTTGGCTGAACGAGGAGATCGGCAAGCTTGGCCTCCACGTGACGCCGAGCGTGGCGAATTTCGTGCTGATCCATTTCGCGTCAGAAACGGCGGCAGCGGACGCCAACGCCTTTTTAATGCGGCGCGGCCTGATCCTGCGCCAAGTCGGCGCCTATAAGTTGCCGCATGCGCTACGCATGACGGTCGGTACCGAAGAGGCAAATCGCCTAGTTATAAAGGCGCTCGGTGAATTCTTGGGACGTGCGGCGTGAACGCCAAAAGCAGCGCGAAGCAGCCGCAGTTCAATCGGCTCGCATTGATCGGCGTCGGCCTGATCGGATCCTCAATCGCGCGGGCCGCCAAGGCGCAGGGCGTGGTCGGCTCGATCGTGGCCACGGCGCGGTCGCCTGCGACCCGCAAGCGCGTCGTCGAACTCGGACTGGCCGATCAGGTAGTCGAAACCAACGCGGCCGCGGTCGAAGGCGCCGATCTTGTCATCGTCTGCGTGCCGGTCGGCGTTTGCGGCGACGTGGCAAAGGAAATCGCGAGTCATTTGTCTCCCGGCGCGGTCATCTCCGACGTCGGCTCGGTCAAGGGCTCGGTGCTGCGCGACATGGGCCGGCATTTGCCGAAAAACATCCATTTCATTCCCGCGCATCCGGTGGCCGGCACCGAATATTCCGGCCCCGATGCCGGCTTCGCCGAACTGTTCGTCAATCGCTGGTGCATCCTGACGCCGCCAAAAGGCGCCGACAAAGCGGCGATCGAAAAGCTAACTGCGTTCTGGACCGCGCTTGGCGCCAATGTCGAGACGATGTCGGCGGATCATCATGACCTCGTGCTGGCGATCACCAGCCATCTGCCGCATTTGATCGCTTACACCATCGTCGGCACGGCGGCCGAACTAAGCGAAGTGACGAAGTCCGAGGTGCTGCAATTCTCTGCCGGCGGTTTCCGCGATTTCACCCGCATCGCGGCGTCCGACCCGACGATGTGGCGCGACGTGTTCCTTGCCAACAAGGACGCCGTGCTGGAAATGCTCGGCCGCTTTAACGAGGACGTCTCGGCGCTAACCAAGGCGATCCGCAAGGGCGACGGCGAGGCGTTGTTCGAGCATTTCACGCGCACCCGCGCGATCCGCAAGGGCATCGTCGATATCGGCCAGGACTCGCCGGCGCCGGATTTCGGCCGGCCGCACCCCGACCTGCAAACGCCACTGCCGAAGCCCTACGGCAGCGACGACTAGAACAGCGCTGCGGTTTCGCCGATCTTCAACGGCCCTAGATAAACGTCGCCGTCGCTAAAGCGAAGCGGCAAGGCGATCGCCTTGCGGCCTTCGACGCTCGCATTGCCACCGAGCAGGCCCAGCCCGAGCGTGAGACTGAAGCCGGAGCGCTGCCGGTTGGCGGCGGTCCATGCGTTGATAAATGATTCAAGCCCCGCCACCGCGACGTTGATCTGGCCCGCGAGCCGGCCGTTGGCGTTCAAGCTCAGCGCGCCGCTGCCGGTCGCAACCGTGTCGCCCTGTTGCACGCGCGCTTTCGTGATGTCGATGCGCCCGCCGGCGGCCTGGATTTCGCGAAACCGTTGCGGCCATGGCTTCGGCGAAAAATCGCTCAGGCCGCGCAACGTCATCTCGATGTCGGCGTCGACGGGAGCGACCGCCAGCGCTCCCGCGGCGGGCACCGACGCCTTGCCCAGGCGCAACACGACCTCGAGGACCGGGTGATCGGTTGCCGAGCCCTCGACGATGCGGCCATGAATTTCGATGCGCTGCGCCTTGAGCATGGATTCTGCGGGGCTGACGCGGTCCAACGTTAGATTATCCAGCACGATGGAGACGCGCTGCGGCGCTGCGGGCGTGCCGCGCACGCTGGATTGCGCCAGTTTCCAGTTCGCCACCATCGACGGCGGACGATCCGGCTCGCCGATGCTGAACGGTCCGGCGAATTCGCTGATCAGCAACGTTGGGTCGTAGATCTGCGCCGCGACATGAATGTTGCGGGCCTTCAGTTCGAGCGGTGGCTGTGCACCCTGCAGCACCGCCCTGGCGCGCTCGCACAACACCTCGACGCGGAACGGAAATCCGCCAGTGCTCTGCGAGCCGCATGTGTAGACGCGTCCGGCCTCGGCCTCACGGGCGCGCCAGCCGGCAATCGCTTGCTCGGCGTTCTTCGAGGCGTATTGCCAGAACACCAGCCAGCCGCCCACCAGCAGCACGACCAATGCGAGCAACACGATGTAGCGCCGGGTTCGGGATTTTGCTGCGGCCATCGCGAATTTATGAGCTGCCGAATGCGGCGTTTCTGCGCCGGCGCTCCCTCATGGTTGCGCCGCGCAGGCCGTCCTGTTACGCGAGCGCAATTGCGTTTTCCTGTCAACGCTGCGCGCCCGACGCCTCCTCATGCCCACAAAACTTGATCCTAGCGCGGACGATCTTTGGGTGTTCGCCTATGGGTCGCTGATGTGGCGGCCGGGTTTCCAATTCCGCGAACGCCGCAATGCGAAGCTGATCGGCGCGCATCGCGCGCTATGCGTGTATTCCTTCGTGCACCGCGGCACGCCGGAAAAGCCGGGCCTGGTGCTCGGCCTCGATCGCGGCGGCGCCTGCCGCGGCATAGCGTATCGGGTTGCGGCCGGAAAGCGCGACGACACTATTGCTTACCTGCGCGCGCGCGAGCAGGCCACGATGGTCTACCGGGAAACCTGGCGCGCGGTGTGGCTCGATGACGATCCGAAGGCGCGGGTGAGCGCCATTTGTTACATGGTCGACCGGGGCCACGAGCAATACGCCGGCCGGCTGACGGTCGAGCAGCAACTCCATTACATCCGGCAAGGTCACGGCCGCTCCGGCGTCAACCGCGAATATGTCATCGAGACGGTGAAATCGCTCGAAGCGCTCGGTTACCGCGAAGGCGAGTTGCACCTTCTGGCCAAGCGCCTAGAGGGCTCCCTCCAGACAGCGTCACGATAAACGTCGCGCGATTTCTTGCTGGCCTTCGGCAATAAGCCGCGCGCTCGCTGCTTCGAGGGTGTCGCGCAGACGGTCGAAGAACATTTGCTTGTCGAGACCGGGCGGGATCGGGTCAAGCACTTCTGCCAATACCGTTCCGGGTAGCCGGCGGATCGAGCGGCGCGGCCAGAACAGGCCGGAATTCAGCGCTATCGGCACGCAGGGCACCCCGCACGCCGCGTAAAGATGCGCCACGCCAAATTTGTATTTTGGCTCGGCGCCTGGCGGCCGCCTGGTGCCCTCCGGGAAAATGATAATCTGGCGGCCGCGTGCCATCTCGGCGCGCACGCGCTCCGTCATGTCGGCCAAGGCTTGCGAGCCACCGCCGCGATCGACCGGCACCATGCGGCCCTTGATAGTAAACCAACCGAACAGCGGGATCCATTGCAGCTCGCGCTTGAGAATGAAAACCGGGTCGTCGAGCAGCCATAGCAGCGAAAAGGTTTCCCACGCCGACTGATGCTTGGCGGCGACGATTAGCGGACCTTTCGGAATATTTCGGAGTCCGCGAAAATCCGCGCCGAGATCGCAAATGGTCCGCAGCAAGAAAAGATTTGTTCGGCCCCATGCCTTCGCCACCACCATGATTGCGCAGTACGGCATCAAGAACGTCGGCAGCGCGATGATCAGCCAGATCAGTATGCAGAGATAAAATGCAATATTAAACAAGACCGAACGCAGGGTGATCAGCAAGCAGCACCTGTTAGGCGATGTCGAAATCAAGGCGCATTCGCAATAGGGCGAAGACGTATTTCAGATATTCGCTTACCAGCAATCGGGTGGTCGCGGCATTCGACCACCACGGATCGTTCTTGGCTTTCTCAGACACGACCGGAAACGGAACGAGCGTAACGTCCGGCAATTGATGCTCGAGTTCGGCCATAGCGCGTGGCATATGCCAGTTAGACGTAACGACAATCAAGGAATTGAACCCCTTCTCCCTCGCCCAGCGCTTAGCCTCGATGGCGTTGCCGAGCGTGTTGAGCGCCGAGCGGTCGAGATCGATACAGCAAGCGAACACTTTCTCGTTAAGCGCCATCAACTGTGCGATCTCTCTCGCGCTGGTTGTGCGGTGCACGCCGGTAATCAGCAGCCGCCGGCCGCGCTGACTATTGAGCAGCACGATCGCATCGGGAATCCGCGACGCCGCGCCGGTGAGAACGACAATGCCGTCAACCTTGCGGTCAAGCTGGGCTTCCTCATCCGATATTTGCAACACGAACCAGCCGAATCCGATTGCCAGGGTCAGCAGCCCGCCGAACACCGCAATCATGGTGAGGTAGCCAACGCCGCGGGCAAATCCGGTGAACATTGCTATTCGATCGACGCCAGCGCTCGGTTGACGGTGTGGCGTGACGTCCAAGCCGTCACGCCGGCGATCACCACGATCAGCAAGAACATCGCGGCATAGCCGTAAATTCCGATGGAAAACAAGCCAAATAGCGACGAGATCTGATCGCCCGCCGCGGTCCCGGTCATTGCGCGCGCGATCAGCCCGGCCAGCGCGAACAGCACGATAGCGGCACCGCCCCCGATCGCGCCGCCTTCGAAGCCGAGCAGCAGGAAATGCCGCTGGAAATGGCCGGCGATGAAATTATCTCTGGCGCCAACGAAATGCAGCACTTCGATGACACGGCGGTTTGCCGCCATGGCGCCGCG
>JBPCQM010000249.1:0-2776 GCA_050998115.1 Pseudolabrys sp.
CAGTACGTGAAAATTTGCAGCCTGTATTGCGTGGGATTCTACTACATCCCGGGCACGGATACTTGCATGAAGATCGGCGGCTTCGTCCGGTCCGAGTGGGACTTCTACGCTAACGGTTCGTACACTCCGCAAACCGCGCTTGAGTATAACCGTGCGGCGAACCACTTGATTTCCCGGTCCCGCTTCCTCGTGTCGGTGGACGTGCGCTCGCAGACGGCCTACGGCACGTTGCGCGGCTTTGGCCGCTTTGCCTGGCAATGGACAACCGGTGACGCCATCACCGGCGGTTCGGGCGGCACGGTTTACGTCGACCGCGCCTTCATCCAGTTGGGTGGTTGGACCTTCGGCAAAACCGAATCGTTCTTCCAGTTCAACCTGGCTGACTTCGGCTACACCAACCAGACCCAGTTGCTCTACAATGATACCTCGGGCAGCGGCGTCCCTGTACTCGCCTACACAGCGTCACTCGGCAATGGCCTGACAGCAACGATTGCGGCCGAAGACCACTTCGAAAACATCGGCCCGAACGCTGCGGTAACCGTCGCTTCTCTTGCCGGCGCTCCTGCGTCGGCCAACTTGGCCAATACGGGCGCCCTGGGTCAGGGCGGCACGATCTATCCCGACGTGGTCGGCAACTTGCGCGTTGACCAGGCTTGGGGTTCGGCGCAGATCGCCGGCGCCTTCGTCGAGAACCACCCGGCCTACTATTCGGCGGGGCTTGGCCTTGGCTCCATCGCACACCCGAGCAACCGGGGCAGCGGCGCAGTCGAAGGCGGCATCAAGATCAACCTGCCGATGCTCGGCGTGGGTGACAGCATTGGTGTGTCGGCCACGTATTGCGACGGCGCGTCGCATTACTGCTCGAACAACGCTGCTACTGGCGGCGGCGTTCCCGGCGTTCCGACGCTCTTCACTCTGACCAAGGGTGGGGTCACCGGTTACGGCGCGCTGTACGATGGCTTCTACAACAACACCGGCACGCCTGCTCAGCCGTTCGGTGGTCTGGAGCTGTCGCGCACCTGGAACGTCAACGGCGGTATCCAGCATAGCTGGAACGACCAGTGGAAGACCTCGTTGTGGGCCACCTACCTCAAGTACAAGGCCCACAGCTCTACGGTCGATGCCGCCTGCGCGCTTACGCCAATCGGTATCGGACCTGGCGTTCAGGGGCCTGGCTGCCTCGATTGGTCCGCCTACCAGGTTGGTTCGCGCACCTTGTGGAACCCGGTCGTGAACCTGGATGTCAGCGCCGAGGTCATGTACTCGCGCGTTCGCACCGCACTGGATGGAACGCTTGCTGGTGGCGGTGCCACCGGTACGGTCCCGAACACGTTCGGCGATCGTGGCACGGTGTCGGGCATCCTGCGCTTCCAGCGTAACTTCTGGCCCTGATCGTTTGATCGAGGCTGGTTCGTTAGAAACCCCCGGCGGGAAACCGCCGGGGGTTTTTCTTTGATCGGGGCCTACTACGCGCTCTTGTCCCGGGCGCGCGCAGCGTGAAGCGCAGCGAAACGGTGCGCCGCAGACCCGGGATCGTTACATACTCGGAATTTGGAAAGACCCCGGATCAGCGGCGCTTCACTCCGCTACGCTTCGTGCTGCGCCGCGTCCGGGGAAAGCCATCAAGATTTGCGAGTTTCGCAGCTTCTGGCGAAGGCCGCGATGCGCGCAATCGTGTCGGGTTCCGACAACAGCGGCGCGTGACCCTGATCGGCTACTTCCAGCGTTTCCATCGTCTTCTGTATTGTCTGGCGCCGCGCGCGCATCGCCTCGACGGTCGGCGCTGACAGTAGATCCGATAGTGCGCCGCGGATCACCATCATTGGCACATGAGCAAGCGCGTCGAATTCCTTCCAGAGCGCCGGCAGCGGCTTCTCCAGCGCCATGCCATCGAGCGTGGCCGCCAGCTTCGGATCGTAGGTCGTCACCAGCCGGCCGTTGTCCAACTTGAAGGTGCGCCGCGCATTGGCGAGCCAATCGTCCGCGGTCAGGGCCGGAAACTGCGCGTCAAACAGCCGGCGTAGGATTTCGGCGGCGTCGTCGAAGTTCTGCGGCTGCGGCAGCTTGCCGACATAGCTCTTGATCCGCATCAGACCCTTCGGCTCGATGACCGGCCCGATGTCGTTGAGCACGACGCCGGCGATCGCGGCGGGCCGAACCGACGCCAGCAGCATTGCCAGGATTCCGCCGCGCGAGGTGCCGACGATAATCGCCGGCATCGCCCCGAGCGCAGTCATCACCGCCAGCAGGTCGGCCAGTTCGACCGGGAACGAGTAATTCGCCGCGTTGGCGTCGTAATCGGACTGGCCGCGCCCGCGGTAGTCGAGCGCGACAACATGGCGGGGCTGCGTTGCGTCGCGGGCCATTGCAGCCGCCAGCACGTCGAAATCGGCAGCGGTGCGTGCGAGGCCGGGCAGGCAAACAACCGGCAGCGCGTCGTTGCCGCGCCCACCATAGCGACGAACATGCAGCCGCAGCCCGTCGGGCGCTGAGACAAACTGATCCGTGAAGCCGTTCGCTGACATTCGCCTCCCCAGTCATGGCCGGGCAACGCCGTCGAAGACGGCGCTTCGCGCCGTATGTCCCGGCCATCCACGTCTTAAAAATAAACTCTCGTACAAATCGCCATCGGATAGACCCATCCACCTGCCATTTCTCGATTGAAGCAAGACGTGGATGGCCGGGACATAGGCGAGCGAAGCGACGCCGTCCTTCGGAAGGCTATGCCCGGCCATGACAGTTCGCCTTATAGCAATGATGCTCTAGTTCGGCCCGA
>JBPCQM010000166.1:0-10793 GCA_050998115.1 Pseudolabrys sp.
AATTTTTCGACACTTTTGGCGACCATTGCGACCGCTTTTTCGTCGAGAACTTCGCGCCGTGCTGGCCGGAATTCGATATCGAGCGGCACCCCGGCGTCAAAATCAGCAAAGGCATCTACCAGCAGGATATCGGCGACACCGATACCTGCCCGTACATTTTTTACGGCTATTCGGTGAACGCTGATGGCCTCGTTAGCTCCTGCTTCCTCGATTGGGGCCGCAAGCTGATCATCGGTGACGTGCGCCAGCAGTCGATGAAGGAAATCTGGACGTCGGATCGGATGAATGCGCTGCGGCTCCAGCATCTTGAAGGCCGCCGCAAGCAGAACGGCGTCTGCGGCAATTGCGGACAGCCCAGCCATTGCCTGCCGGACAATATCGACGCACATCGCATTGCGCTGCTTGCCAAGTTCAGGACGCTGGTCGCAATCGACCCGAGCGCCGAGCCGCCGGGCGGCAGCAACCGCAAGTTCGCCGCGGTCGCCGCCGAATGAAGGCCATCGGATGATGAAGATCTTGCACATCACGCCGCATCTCGGCGGCGGCGTCGGCAAGGCTCACGCGGCGCTGCGCGGCGCGTTGCCGCGGACGGTGCGGCGCACCTTCGCCTTGCTCGAGGAACCGCGCGAGGGTCGCTACCTAAAGGAAATGCTGGCGGGCGGCGACGAGGTCGTCGTCGCAGCGGGCAATCTCGATGGGGTCGCCGCGCTGGCGCGCGAGGCCGACATCGTCCAGTTCGAATTCTGGAATCATCCGCGGCTGTTCGAGTGCCTGGCGCGTTGCGTGTTCCCGCCGCTGCGCAGCCTGTTCTGGTCGCATATTTCCGGCCTCGGCGGCCCGGTCATTCCGCCCGGATTGATGCAAGAAGCCGGGCGTTTCGTTTTTACAACGGAAGCCTCGCGTCCAATCCCGGGAGCGGCCGGTAGAAATATTGCGGTGATCAATGGCGGGTTCGGTTTTCCGGGCGCCACCGCCTGCGCGGTCTCGCAGGATCGAAAACCGATCATCGCCTATCTCGGCACCGTCGACTTTGTAAAAATGCATCCGGGATTTTTCGACGCGATCGACAGCTTGAGAGGCGACGACATTCAGGTCTCGGTATGGGGCGCGGCAGATCCCGCCGGATCAGTAGTTGCCCGCGCTCAGGCGATGCGGCATCCGGATCGCATAAGGTTCTGCGGCGATACCACCGAGCCGGCTGTCGCGCTTTGCGGCGCCGATATTTTCTTTTATCCGTTGCGGCGCGATCATTACGGCACCGCGGAGAATGCACTGGTCGAGGCGATGTCGCTCGGCCTGGTGCCGGTGGTGCTGGACAATCCGGCCGAGCAGGCCATCGTTTGCGGCAGCGAGACCGGACTTATTGCGCATTCGATCGAGCAATGCGCCGCGCTGCTACAGATGCTGCTGACATCGGCAGACTTGCGGCAAAAATTGTCTCGCAATGCGATCCGTCACGTTGCGCAAACGCAAACGCCGCAGCGCTCCGCGCAAGATTTCATGGCGCTGTGGCGAGACTTGCTCAAGGAGGCGCCGCGCGTGCCTGACTTTGGCCGTGCGATCGGCTCGACTCCGGCGGATTGGTTCGCGGCGACCCAGCGTCTGCCAGAGGTGGTGTCGCCGTCGATCCAGCCGGGCCAAGCGGAGAAGCCGGCGAAGGGAACACTGGCGCATTTCAGGAGCGCGTTCCCCGAAGACGCCTCGCTCGCTGCGCTTGGGGTGCAACCTTAGAAAATATCCGGTTCCGCCACCGCGCGACCAAAGGTTGTCTCCAGAAAATCGAAATCGCAGCCTTTGTCGGCTTGCTCGATATGCTTGGAGAACATCCAGCCATAGCCGCGCTCAAAGCGCGGCTCGGGCTTTTTCCACGCCGCCTTGCGGGTGGCCAATTCAGCGTCGCTGACGTCGAGCGTGATGCTGCGTTTGGCGACGTCGACGGTGATCTTGTCTCCGGTCTTCACTAGCGCGAGTGGTCCGCCGATATAGGATTCCGGCGCGACGTGCAGGATGCAGGCGCCGTAGCTGGTGCCGCTCATGCGCGCATCCGACAGCCGCACCATGTCGCGCACGCCCTGCTGCACCAGTTTTTTCGGGATCGGCAGCATGCCCCATTCCGGCATGCCCGGGCCGCCCTGCGGCCCGGCGTTGCGCAGGACGATGACGTGGTCGGCGGTGACGTCGAGATCGTCGCGGTCGATGTTCTTCTTCATCGCCGGATAGTCGTCGAACACCAGGGCCGTGCCGGTATGCTTGAGAAAGCGCGGCTCGCAGGCCGAGGGCTTTATGACGCAGCCGTCCGGCGCCAGGTTGCCCTTGAGCACCGCGAGCGCGCCCTCTTTATAGATCGGGTTGTCGACGCTGCGGATCACGTCGTCATTGTAGACTTCGGCGCCAGCTATATTTTCTCCCAGCGTTTTGCCGGTCACCGTCATCGCGTCAAGATGCAAGTGATCCTTGATGCGTGTCATCAGCGCGGGCAGGCCGCCGGCGTAGAAGAAATCCTCCATCAGATATTTGTCGCCGCTCGGCCGCACATTGGCGATCACCGGAACCTTGCGGCTGGCCTTCTCGAAATCGTCGAGGCTGATGTCCTGTCCCGCGCGGCGTGCTTGTGCAATCAGGTGAATGATCGCGTTGGTTGAGCAGCCGATCGCCATCGCGACGGTGATCGCGTTCTCGAACGCCTTGCGGGTCTGGATCTTGTCCGGCGTCAGGTCTTCCCACACCATCTCGACGATGCGCCGGCCGGTCTCCGAGCTCATGCGGATATGGTTGGCGTCGGCTGCCGGGATCGAGGACGCGCCCGGCAGCGTCATGCCGAGCGCTTCCGCCATCGACATCATGGTCGCCGCCGTCCCCATCGTCATGCAGGTGCCGTAACTGCGCGCGATGCCGGCTTCGACGTTATGCCAGTCCTCTTCGGAAATTTTTCCGGCGCGGCGCTCGTCCCAATATTTCCAGCCGTCGGAGCCGGAGCCAAGCGTCTTGCCGTGCCAGTTGCCGCGCAGCATCGGTCCAGCCGGCAGGTAAATGGCCGGCAGCCCGGCGCTGGTGGCGCCAAGCAACAATGCCGGTGTGGTCTTGTCGCAGCCGCCCATCAGCACGACCCCGTCGACCGGATGGCCGCGCAGCAATTCCTCCGCGTCCATCGCCAGCATGTTGCGGTAGAGCATGGTGGTCGGCTTGAGGAAGGATTCCGAGAGCGACAACGCCGGCAGTTCCAGCGGGAAGCCGCCGGCCTGCAGCACGCCGCGCTTGACGTCCTCGACGCGGCTCTTGAAATGCATGTGGCAAGGCTGCGCGTCCGACCAGGTGTTGAGGATGGCAATCACCGGCTTGCCGGTCCATTCCTCCGGCGCGTAGCCCATCTGCATCGCGCGCGAGCGGTGGCCGAACGAGCGCAGGTCATCGGGCGCGAACCAGCGGGCGCTGCGCAGCTGATCGGGCGTCTTTTTGCGGCCGTTGGCCGGGCTTTTGGCGATCAATTTGAGTTTCCGTATTGGCGGCGGGCCGGCGGCAGCTGGTGGCAAGCGCGTGGTGCCAGGTTATATGATGACTCATATAGCGCGTGGTTCCTCACGCTGCAAAACCCCTAAACGGCGCGGGTCTGCCGTTGCCGGGGTCTCCGGCCCCGCGTATCCTGCCGCAAAGCAAATAACGGCATTCAGCCGGTTCGCAGGGGGAGGCTTCCATGAATTATCGCTTCGCGCGGCTTGGTGTTGCGCTGCTCGGCGTTGGATATCTGGCGTTGGCGGCAACACCGGCTTTGGCGCAGGACGCCTGCAAGAACCGGGGTCAACTCGACACGCTTTACTGCGACGAGAATAACGACCTGGTCGCCGACTCGCCGAAAGACAAAAGCAAATGGCGAGACCTCTCGACGCTGGTGTTCGCCTATACGCCGGTCGAAGACCCGGCCGTCTACCAGAACGCCTTCAAGCCGTTCACCGACCACCTGAAAACCTGCACCGGAAAGAACGTGGTCTATTACCCGGTGCAGTCGAACTCCGCGGAGATCGAAGCGATGCGCTCGGGCCGCCTGCACATCGCCGGCTTCTCGACCGGGCCGACCGGCTTTGCCGTCAATATGGCGGGCGCCGTGCCGTTCGCAACCAAAGGCAACGAGAAAGGCGTGCAGGGCTATCATCTGTTCGCATTGGTACGAAAGGACAGCCCGTACCAGAAGCTCGCCGATCTCAAGGGCAAGCGCGTGGCCCATACCTCGCCATCGTCGAACTCCGGCAACCTGGCGCCGCAGGTGCTTTTCCCGCCGCAAGGTTTGAAACCCGGCGTTGACTACAAGCCGTTGATGTCGGGCGGCCACGACAAGTCGGCGCTCGGCGTGCAGTCGGGCGACTACGACATGGCGCCGGTTGCCTCGGACGTTTACGAACGCATGGTGGTGCGCGGCACGCTCAAGGCCGACGATTTCCGCGTGATCTACGAGAGCGCAATCTTCCCAACCTCGTCGTTCGCGCTGGCGCACGACCTCAAGCCGGAACTGTTCAACAAGATCAAGGATTGCTTCTTCAATTTCAAATTCCCGCCCTCGATGGTGAAGGAATTCAACGGCGACGACCGCTTCGTGCCGATCACCTACAAGGATACCTGGAAAGTCGTGCGCGACATCGCCGAAGGCACCGGCACGCCGTACAATAAGTCGGCTTACGAAGCGGAAAACAAGCGCGAAGCCGACGAACTCGCCAAGAAAGCCGCGGCAAAGGCGGCTGCTCCTGCCACTCCGGCTCCCGCCGCTCCGAAGCAATAGCGGCACTACATGGACGCTTCGGCGCCCTTTAAGCCAGCGGCGGCCGGCCCATCGGGTGAACCCGGGGTCGACCGTTCGCTTGTGATTCGCAATCTGCGCAAGGAATATCGCGCCGGTCTGCCGATCCTCAAAGGCGTCTCGCTGACGATCGAGGGCCGCGGCATGACCGCGATCATCGGCCCGTCCGGCACCGGCAAATCGACCCTGGTGCGCTGTATCAACCGGCTGGTCGATCCGAGCGCCGGCGAAATTCTGTTCATGGGCCAGAATCTCGCCAAGCTGCGGGGCTCTGCGCTGCGCCAGGCGCGCCGCCGCATCGGCATGGTGTTCCAGGAATACAACCTGGTCGAGCGGCTCACCGTGATCGAGAATGTGCTGACCGGCCGGCTTGGCTACATGCCGATATGGCGCACCTGGCTGCGCAAATTCGAGCCGGCCGATATCGACGGCGCGTTTCAGTTGCTCGACGCCGTCGGCCTCGCCGATCTCGCCAATGTGCGGGCCGACCAGCTTTCCGGCGGGCAACGCCAGCGCGTCGGCATCGCCCGTGCGTTGATGCAGGAGCCCGATCTGGTTTTGGCCGACGAGCCGACCTCCTCGCTCGATCCGAAGACCTCGGTCGAGATCATGGAATTGCTGGCGACGCGCACCGGCGAGCGCGACATTCCCTCGGTCGTCAACATTCATAATGTCGGGCTGGCGAAACGCTATGCCGACCGCATTATCGGCATGTCGAAGGGCGAGGTGGTGTTCGACGGCCCGCCGCGCGCGCTCGAGGATTCGCATCTGCTCGCGATCTACGGCGGCGAGGGCTGGCTGGAATGAGCTCTTGTTCGCGTCGCCCGGGCTTAACCTCTCCCCGCGCGCGGGGAGAGGTCGGCTGTGCGCAGCGCAGCCGGGTGAGGGGGCATTCCGTAAAGCTGAATGATTTGGAATTGCCCCTCATCCCGACCCTCTCCCCGCCAGCGGGGAGAGGGAGATGACCCCCCGCGTCGCCTTTCGGCCGAACTGGCCAGTGCGGATCGGCGCCGTCGTGTTGGCGCTTTATGTCGTCTATGCCTGTTCGGTTTTTGACATCACCCGCGAGCGCTTTGTTGCCGGCCTCGGCCATGCCGGACGGCTGCTGTCGCGCATGTTCCCGCCGGACTTCGCCGCCGACGAGCTGGAATTGCTGCGGGTCGGCATGATCGAGAGCCTGCAGATCGCAATACTGGCGACCGTGTTCGGCGTCGCGCTTTCGCTGCCGCTCGGGCTCGCCGCCGCGCGCAACCTCAGCCCTGCGCCGCTGGCGTGGGGCGCGCGCGGGCTGATCGCGCTATTGCGCTCGTTTCATCCTGTGATCGTCGCGATCTTGTTCGTCAAGGCGGTCGGCTTCGGCGCGCTGGCCGGCGTGCTGGCACTGATCGTCGCCTCGATGGGGTTCCTCTCCAAGCTGGTCGGCGAGGCGGTCGAGGAAATGTCGATGAAGCAGGTCGAGGCGGTGCGCTCGACCGGTTCGCCGTTTCTGTCGGTTGTCCTCATGGGCGTGCTGCCGCAGGTGATGCCGCGTTTCATTGGGTTTTCCGCTTACCAGCTGGACTCCAACCTGCGCAATTCGGCGCTGGTCGGCCTGGTCGGTGGCGGCGGTATCGGCGCCACCATGTTCACGGCGTTTCAGCGCTTCGACTACGACTTCGTGCTGACCATCGTACTGACGATCGTCGCCATCGTCATGGTCGGCGAAATCCTCTCCGGCTGGATGCGGAGGCTGTTTCAGTGACGAGCGCAACGATGCAACTGCGCCGCTGGCAGCGCTTCACGCTCGCCGAACGGGTGCTGCGTTCGGGATTTTACGTCGTCGTGCTGGCCGCTTTCATCTGGTCGTTGCAGACCATCGAGATTATCCCGGAGTTTCTGTATGACGCGCCGGCGCAGACCGCCGATCTTTTTACCCGAATGTGGCCGATCGACTGGTCCTGGTATCCGAAGGTGGTGCATCCGGCGCTGATGGAAACGCTGCACATGGCGACGCTCGGTACCATCCTCGCCGTCATCCTCGCCAGCCTCACCGCGCTGCTGGTGGCGCGCAATGTGACGCGTTCGCCGGTGCTCAATTTTGTCGGACGCTTCATTCTGGTTGCGACCCGCTCGATTCACGCCCTGGTATGGGCGCTGTTCTTTGTCGCCTTGTTCGGACCCGGCGCGCTGGCCGGCACCCTGGCGATCGCGGTGCATTCGATCGGCTTTACCGGCAAGTTTTTGTCGGAGGCGCTGGAGGAAGCGCGGCCGGGGCCGATCGAGGCGCTGGTCGCGGCCGGCGCTTCGCCGCTGGCGATCCTGCTCAAAGGCTATTGGCCGCAGGTCAAGCCGGCCTTCCTCGGCATTTCGCTGTTCCGCTGGGACATCAATGTGCGTGAGTCGGCGGTGCTCGGCCTGGTCGGCGCCGGCGGCATCGGGGTCGCGCTCGAGACCGCGCTCGCTAATCTTTATTGGGATCAGGTTGGATTGGTATTGCTGGTGATTTTCGCCGTGGTGATCGTCACGGAAATTGTCACCAGTTATATCCGCGGCAAGATTATCTAAGCTGTCTGACTCGGCGGGCCGATGGCTGCTTATATCCTCGCGATCGATCAGGGCACCACGTCGACGCGCGCGATGCTGTTTCGCGCCGACTGCAGCGTCGCCGGGATGGCGCAGCAGGAATTTGCCCAGCACTTCCCGCGCTCCGGCTGGGTCGAGCACGATCCGGAGGATCTGTGGCGCACGGTGGTCGCGACCGGCCGCGAGGCGATCGCCAAAGCCGGCATCGCGCCGCGCGATGTCGCCGCGATCGGCATCACCAATCAGCGCGAAACGACGCTGGTCTGGAATCGCAAGACCGGCCAGCCGATCCACAACGCGATTGTCTGGCAGGACCGCCGCACCGCGGATGCCTGCCAAAAACTGAAGGACAGCGGACACGAGAAAAATGTCGCGGCGGCGACCGGCCTGGTGCTCGATCCCTATTTCTCGGCCAGCAAAATTGCCTGGTTGCTCGATAACGTGACGCACGCGCGCGAGCAGGCCGAGCGTGGAGAGCTGGCGTTCGGCACGGTCGATTGTTTTCTGCTGTGGCGGCTGAGCGGCGGCAGGGTGCACGCGACCGACGCCACCAATGCGTCGCGGACATTGCTATTCGACATCCACAACAACGCCTGGAGCGACGAGCTGTGCGCGCTGTTTCGTGTGCCGCGCGCGATGCTGCCGGAGGTGCGCGATTGCGCCGCTGAATTCGGCACGGCAGGCGCGGAGCATTTCGGCGCGGCGATCCCGGTGCGCGGCATCGCCGGCGACCAGCAGGCCGTGGCGATCAGCCAAGCTTGTTTCGAGCCGGGCATGATCAAGGCGACCTACGGCACTGGCTGTTTCGCGATCCTCAATACCGGCGCCAAAGTGGTGGTGTCGAACAACAACTTGCTGTCGACCACCGCCTATCGGCTTGGCGGCAAATCAAGCTACGCGCTGGAAGGCTCGATCTTCATCGCCGGCGCCGCGGTGCAATGGCTGCGCGACGGGCTGAAGATTATAAAGTCGGCCGCCGACACCGGGCCGATGGCGGCGCAAGCCGAAGACGGCCAGGACGTCATTCTGGTGCCGGCCTTCGTCGGCCTCGGCGCGCCGCATTGGGACGCCCACGCGCGCGGCGCGCTCTATGGGCTGACGCGCGCCACCGGCCCTAACGAACTGGCGCGTGCCGCGCTGGAAAGCGTGTGCTTCCAGACGCTCGATCTGCTTGACGCCATGCGCGGCGATTGGGGCTCCGCCGCCAACCTTACGCTGCGGGTTGACGGCGGCATGGCGGCGTCGGACTGGACCATGCAACGGCTCGCCGACCTGATCGGTTCGCCGGTCGACCGTCCGGCCGTGCTGGAAACCACGGCGCTCGGCGCCGCCTACCTCGCCGGACTGCAATCGGGGATTTATCCGGAGCCGCGCGAATTCGCGAGGCTTTGGTCGCTGGAAAAACGCTTCGTTCCAACGATGACGCCGGACAAGCGCGCGGCAAAAATAGCGGCCTGGAAAGACGCGGTGGCGCGCACGCTTACCCGCGAAAGGTAGGCCTCAGGAACGCGCCTTTGGCTTGAGTTTTTGGTCGATGCGGGCCATGTCGACCACCATGCGCTCGTGGGTGCCGTTGCCGATCTCCTCGATCTCGTCGCGCGCGGAAACCTCAAACCAGATGCGGCGGCCGTCGACTTTGGTGACGGTCGCCTCGGCGGTGACGCGATGGCCGGCCGGCGTCGCCGCCAGGTGGCGGATATCGACCGCGGTGCCGACCGCGCTCTCGCCCTTGTCGAGATAGTCGCGCACCGCGTTGAGCGCCGCATTTTCCATCGCCGTCACCATCATCGGCGTCGCGAATACCTGCGGCAGTGAGACGTCCTTGAACTGGTTGGCGAGATGCGCCGGCATCACCTTGAGCGAATAGGAGCCCTTGGCTCCGACCGGAATGGGACGCATGGCATCAGCTCCGTTGCGGTTTCACGTGCACAATGGCGGGCGCCAGCATGATCAGGATCACGCCGCAGGCCGCGATTGGCGCGAAGGCCATCGCCGCGACGCCGCTCAGGTCCCAGCACAATCCGCTGAGCACCGGCACCGCCACCGCGCAACTATAGCTGATCGTGAACATCGCCGCGGTGACGCGGTGGACGTCGTCCGGCGCGGCGAGCAGCGGCGGCAATGCGAGCGCCAGAATCAGAATGAACGCGGCGGCAAAGCCGATCAGCGCCGCGGCGGCGACCACCCAGACGCCGGAAGATGTCACGACGACCGCGACCCCGGCCATGCACAGCACCCCGGAGGCGACGAACGGCCAGGCCCGCAGTTGCAGCCGGCTGGCGAACGCCAGCAGCAAGAACGAGCCCGGCAATTGCCCGATGTTGAGCGCGCTCAGCGCCGCGCTGATCCACTCGCTCTCGCCATGTGCGGTAAGATAGCCAGGCAGGAACGCGTTGGTGCCGAAATACATCGAGTTCACCATGCCGAGCATCAGGCCGAGCCGCCAGATCAGCGACGAATTCCAGTCCGGCCACCAGCGCCGCCCGGCGGCGGTGCTGGCGTTCGCCGGTGGCGCCATCAGCAGCACCATCACGGCGATGATGGCGACCGGCACGCTCCACACCACGAAGCCGCGCTGCCAGGTCGCCACCAGCGGCAGAACCAGCGGCAGCATCAGCGCGACCGGGAGAATCTCGCCGATCAGCAATCCGTTGGTATACACGGCCGTCGCGAACGGAATACGCGACGGCGCCCAGGCGCGCACCGCAGGCGGCATCGTCACCTGCATGATGGCGACGCCTGCGCCCATCGCAATCGTCATGGCGTCGAGCCAGAAGATCGACGGCAACGCGCCGCGCAGCGCGCCGCCGATCGCGCACAGCGCAAGACCTGTCACCAGCGCGGGCTGCAAACCGAGCCGCGCGATCAGCAGCGAGCCCGGCACCGCCGCGAAGGCGAACAGCATCGAGGGCAGTCCTGTCAGGATGCCGACTTCGGTGGCGGTCAAATGCAGTTCGTCGTGAATGGCCGGCAGCACCGGCGGCACCGCCAGAATGGTCAGCCGCAGCGCCGCGCCGGCCAGCCACAGCAGCAGCAGCGGGATCCACAGCGAGGCGGTTCGAGGAGGCATGAGGTTCTGGCGGGGTGCGGCAGGACAGGAAGGACGTGAACCGTGTCTATCCGCGAGGCGCGGTGATGTCGAACAACACCAAGGTCAGCGGCCGGACGAAATAAACAACTGAAAAATCAGAAGTTTTTCTCACGGTGCGTGCGATATTTCGCGCCATGAAATATCGCTTTGTCATCCCGAAATCGCCTTGACTTGGTTTGGCCCCCCGACTTTGCTGGCGCGCCGGGAGAAAACATCATGGCCGCAAAAATAATTCCGGGGCCTGGCGCCCAAACCGCGCCGCGCTCGGGCGTCGAACGCCACAGTATCCAGTCGTTCAATTGCGGGCGGTTGGTGCTCGAAACCATCGCCGGGGTGGGCGGCGAGGTGACGCTC
>JBPCQM010000169.1:0-9756 GCA_050998115.1 Pseudolabrys sp.
CCAGGCCGCATTCCTCACTCGGATACAAGACCCCGGCAGCCTATGCCAATACACTCACCGCGCCGGAAGGCGTAACATCAGCCGAGGCTCTAACTGCCGCTGGATGAAAGTTCAGTGGCAGGTCAAACTCAATCATCGGTCGGTCGAAAAATGGCGCAGGCTCTTCGAAACCGCCAGAAGCCGCTCCTTCATCTAATTGGCCATCATCAATTTGAGATGCAAAACCGACTTTTAAAATTTGGTCAAATTCCACGTCGGGAATGACGCGTACCGAGCGGCCGAAACGCACCTCTATTGGACGTGCCATCTGATTTTCGCAACTGGCTTTCAAAATATTGGCCTCCGATTGCGAACGGAACGGCATGATCAAAATTCAGATAATTTGAAATGCGCGCATAGTAGTGATCCGGTATTTTTTCGTCGTCGACAATTTCGTCAACTCTCGCAATTGCAAAATACGACTGACGGCCGCCCCTGCTTGAGCCGTCGGCGTTCGAGCGCCCGGGCTCGTAATAGATAATACTGTCGCCAACCGCCTCGCGAACCTGATTTAAGTACATGCTCGGAAATGATAGCGAGCTTCCGGCAGGTCATCGTAGCTCGGAGTCACACGCGTCGTAAAAATCGCCTTTGCCATGCGATCATGGCTCCTAGTTCGCCTTGACGCCGCGCTGTTGGGCCCCCTTCGGCACCTTCACCGGCCAACTCACGATATGCCGTTCGATCTTACTGTCCAGCATTTCCGCGCTACTCCGGGATCGGCGTGGCCGGCGCCTGCGGCGTGGTGGCGGCGGGGGACGGCGCGTCGGCCGGGCCTTTCAGCGGGCGCTCCTCCATCGCGATGGTAAACGTGAGCGCGAAGGCCAGCACCAAAGCCGCCGCCATGAAGACGAAGCGGAACGCGTAGGCGAGTTCGCCGGCCGAGGCCGCGCGCGCCAGCATCTCGACCGACATGCCGGTGACGCCGCCGAGGCCGCCGAGCACGATCGCCCCTAACACCGCGACCACCAGCGCCGAGAACAGCGCGCGGAAGAAATTGGCGGCGCCGGTCGCTACCCCCATCTGCGCGGCCGACACCGCGTTCTGCATGCACACCGTCGAGATCGGAAACAGCGAGCCGAGCCCGGCGCCGACGCAAAACAGCAAAGCGAGCACCAGCGCGGTCGGCATCGCGGCCGGCCAGATCGCCAGCGCGGCGAGCGACACAATGCCGAGCGTCAGCCCGGCAAGCGGCATGCGCTTGTAATGCGTCAGGCGCGTCATCGCCCGGCCGCTGAGGGTGGAGAACAGCACGGTTGAGCCGAGCAGCGGAATGAGCGCCAGCCCGGATTGGCTGGCGGAGAGATGCAGCACCGTCTCGAAATACAGCGGCGTGAAAATCGTCATGCCGACCAGCGTGCCCATCACGCAGGCGCCGCCGAGCGCCGCGCAGCGCACCACCGGATTGCCGAGCACGGCGAGCGGCAAGAACGGCTCGCGCGCCACGATCAGCCGCCAGGCGAACAGCCCCCAGCAGGCGGCCGAGAAAAGCGCCAGCGCGCCGGTCGGGCCTGAGATCCAGTCGAACCGCCGGCCGCCCCACGACAGCGCGAGCAGCAGCGACACCGCCGCCGCCACCATCAGCACGGCGCCGATGAGATCGAGCGTGTGCTGGCGCGGCTGGAACGGCACCCGCTTGAGCACGCTCGAGGTCATGCCGAGCGCGGCGAAGCCGAGCGGCAGATTGATCCAGAAGATATAGGTCCAGTTCAGATGCTCGGTGAGAAAGCCGCCGAGCACCGGGCCGCCGACCGAGGAGGTGGCGAACACCGCGCCGATGTAACCCTGGTAGCGGCCACGCTCGCGCGGCGACACGATGTCGGCGATGATGGTCTGCGACAGCGCCATCAGCCCGCCGCCGCCCAAGCCTTGCAGCGCCCGCGAAAACACCAGCGCCGTCATCGAGGGCGCCAGCGCGCAGGCGATCGAGCCGGCGACGAACAGGCCGATCGCGATCAGCAGCATCATGCGGCGGCCGTGAATGTCGGAAAGCTTGCCGTAGAGCGGCGTCACCGCCGTCGCGGTGAGCAGGTAGGCCGTGACGATCCACGACAGATTTTCCAGGTCGCCGAAATAACGCCCGATGGTCGGCAGCGCGGTGGCGACAATGGTCTGGTCGAGCGCGCCGAGAAACATCGCCAGCATGATGCCGATGACGATGGCGCGGATTTCCGGGTGGGTCAGCCGCGGAAAATTGGCCGACTCGTCGGCTTTGGCTTTGGCTTTGGCTTTGACCGTGGCGGCTTTCGCGGCTGGCGGTTTGGCCGGCGATGTCTTCGCGCCGGATTCTTTGGCGCCTTGCGGTTTCGCCGCGACCTTTGGTGCGGGAATTTTGGCTTTGGTCCTGGTCGTCATGAAAATCTTTTTTGAGAAAACTTCGCCGACCGAATCGATAAAATCCAACTTGCTTGATGGCGCGTCAGTTCCGCCAAATCAACGTGTTTGGCAATGGGCCGGCAAGCAAGGGCGGTACCCTTACCGTCATGGCCGGGCTTGTCCCGGCCATCCACGTCTTGCTCGCGGGAGAAGGAAGAAAGACGTGGATGCCCGGGTCAAGCCCGGGCATGACAAGTAAACCTAATCCTCGTGAAACCCCCGTATCCGCGGGCCGCGCGGCAATGACACCTCCCTCGCCCCGCTGGCGGGGAGAGGATGGTCCGCGCGGAGGGAAACCGAGCGCGGACCGGGTGAGGGGAAAAGCGCGTCATCTCTCCCCTCCTCCGCCGCGTCCTCCGCCGCCGCCGCGTCGCGCTGCGCCGCCACCATCGCCTCGAGCTTGCGCGCCAATTCGCCGCGCAATTCCTCGGCGCGGCGTTCCTCCTGCTGCTGTTCGGCACGCGCCCGTTCTGCCGCCTCGCGCTGCTGCGTGTCGCGCGTCTGTTCGGCCTTCGCCACGTAAGTGAGGTCGCGCATCGCCCGCGTCAGATGGCCGAGCGCGCGAACGTCGCGCGCCAATTCGCGCTCGCGCCGTTGGTCCGCCTCGCGCATGTGCGCTGCCGCCAGCGCTTCGGCCACCGCGATATCCGACATCAACTGCACGCGCTCGATCGCCGCGCCGGCGCGCTGCGCCGCCAGCGGATCGAGCGCCATCGGGCCGCTGGCCTGCGGCTGGCTTTCCGCCTCGCGCGCAATGAAACGGCCACCGGCGCCTTTCGCGGTCTTGGCGCGCAACGGGCGCACGTAACGCCGCTGCCAGCCGTAGCGCGCGACGTATTTGTAGATGGTGCGCTCCGACACGCCGATGAGCCGCGCGATCTCGCGCACCGGCAAAATCGTGTGCTCGTAGACCACCTGGACGCGCGCGGTGAGGCTTTCCTCCTGCTCCTTCTCCCCGCTTGTGGGGAGAAGGTCGGGATGAGGGGCGCTTTGTTCGGTTTGCATCAGACACGCCTCGATCCCCGCCAACGGATCGCTCACCCTCCCCGCCTTCACCAACGCCTCCAGCTGCTGCAATTTGGTCGGCGCCGCCGGCAGCTTCCCTCCGGTCATTCCGGGGCGCGCTAAAGGCGCGAGCCCGCAATCCAGCCCTTCACTTTCTCGAATCTGTAACGCCGCCACATCCGCGCGCAATCGCTCGCGCGCCGCCGCGCGCGGCGACTTCTGTCGGTCGGTTTTGGGCTTGAGGGCGCGATACGGCACCATGCGCTCCGGATACCGAAGGAGCGTCACGGTGTCAAGGATTTATTTCCTACGGCGACTTACGCCCGCCTTAGCCCTTGACGCCGCGCTGGCGCGAGGCTTTCGGCACTTTGCCCGGCCAGCTGACGATATGCCGCTCGAGCGCCTCGTCCGGCACGTCGGCCTCGCTGTGCAACTGCCGCCCGCGCACCGAGATGCCGGCTTCGTGCACGCTCTCGCGCGAGCCCGACACCAGCGGATGCCACCAATATAAATCGCGGCGCTGCGCCACCAGCCGGTAGGCGCAGGTCGGCGGCAGCCAGGCGATGCGCGCCACGTTGCGCCAGGTCAGCTTGACGCAATCCGGCACCTTGGCTTTGCGGTTGGCGTAGTCGCGGCAGCGGCAGGCGGCGGCGTCGAGCAGCTTGCAGGCGACGTCGGTGAAGAAGGTCCGCCCGGTGCCCTCCTCCTCCAGCTTGTTGAGGCAGCAGCGGCCGCAGCCGTCGCACAGGCTCTCCCACTCAGGCCGCGTCATTTCCGACAGACGCTTGGTGCGCCAGAATGGCAGGGGTGGGGGTGCGGCGGTGGCGGGTTTGGGATCGAGTCGCATGGGCTGGTTATAGCGCCTTGCGCTGCGCCCGGCTCTTGTCAAAGCCCCCGCATGGTCCGGCGACTGGTCTCCGGGGCGGGTGGCCTCGAAACGTGATAATATGATAGTCAATTGTCGTGGCCTTTGAATCGCGCGGCAGACCACGGAGCCGACATGTCGAAACCGGTGATCTTCACGGTGTCCACCATCTGGGACGGCGAAGCCTCGGTGTGGAGCGGGCATTGCGACGACATCCCCGCCGCCGCCGACGCGCCGACGCTCGACGAGCTGTTGGCAAAGATCTCCGCGATGGCGCTCGATTTGCTGCCGGATAATCATCCCGATGTCGATCCGGCTTCGCTGTTTCTCCAGATCACCGCGCTGCGCGAAGCCGAGCCGGCCGTCGCCTAGAATCTTTTGTTGAGCATGATCTTGTCCGAAAACCGGTATCCATCCCCGATCGACGTCGAGGACATGCTTTTCGGGATCATGCTCTAATGGCGCCGCAATTCGACCGCGCGTTGCGGGAGTTGCTGCACGCCGCCAGTTGCACGCTGGTGCGGCAAGGCAAGGGCAGCCACGAAATCTGGCACAGCCCGGTCACCAAGCGAAATTTCCCGGTGCCGATCGGCATCCCAAGCCGCCACACCGCCAACGCCATCTTGCGCCAGGCAGGACTGCCCAAGGCGTTTTGAAAAAGCCAGCAAGCTCTCGGCCGTCACCTGAGGGTGAGCGCAAAAAGCACATGCCCGCCACTGGGGCGGGCATGTCAAAAATGGGCGGTGGTTGCGTCTTGGGGTCGCCCAGCCCGCGCAGAATGACGCTTATGCTTTGCTTGCGATAAGCGATCACTCCTCGGTTCGTTACAATCTCTTTATAGTGGCCCTCGCTGAACAACGCAACGGGGGTTGTTATGCGTATCTGGGGCATCGATCTCGGAACCACATCGATTGGATTTGCTGTCATCGATCATGATCCGGCACGCGAAAGCGGACGAATTCATCGGCTCGGTGTGCGCATTTTTCCGGAAGGCGTTACTGAGGACAAGAAAGAGCCGCGCAATAAAACCCGCCGCACCAAGCGCCTCATGCGCCGCGGCATCCGGCGCCGCAAATTGCGCCGCCGGCTGCTGAATGAAGCGCTGTCAGCATCGGGATTATTGCCACGCTACGGCACAGCGGAATGGAACACCGCCGTTGCGCAGGATCCCTATGAGCTACGGCGCGAGGGCTTGACGCGCGCGCTTCTTCCCGATGAACTCGGCCGCGCGATTTACCACCTCGCAAAGCGGCGCGGCTTTGCTGGGCGCGCCGCCGAAGAGAAAAAAACCGATCCCGATGAAATGGCGGCCACGGCAGACGCGCAGAAGCTCGCCGCCGAAAAAGGCGGCCGCACGCTCGGTGCCTTCCTCGCCGGACAGCCAAAGAAACGCGGGCGCCATCACACCCGCGATATGGTCCGGGACGAATTCGACAAGCTGTGGTCGGCACAGCAACCGCACCATCCCGTCCTGAACAACCCGCAATTCGAAGCGCGAATCCGCAACTTGGTCTTTTTCCAGCGCCCGACTTTCTGGCGGCTGAAAACGCTTTCGAAATGTCAGTTCTGCCCCGGCGATCCTCCGGAGCCGAAAGGAAGCTGGGCCGGCCAGCAATTCCTTGTGCTCGAACAATTGACCAAGCTGCGCATCGCCGGCGCAAATAACCGGCCGCTTTCAGCCGAGGAATTTTCGATCCTGCTTGCACAGGCCCATCGTCAAAGAACGATCAGCTGGGGCGGGGTGCGAAAGGCGCTCAGGAAGCATTGGCAGGAAAGGGATGAGGATGAATATCAGCGATTCAACATGGAAGTTTCCGGCGCAGAGACTGGCATCAAAGGCCACGCGGTAGAAGACGAAACTGGCATCAAAGGCCACGCGGTAGAATACGAAATGCGCAAGGTGTTTGGCGATGCGTGGGATTCCCATCCGAAACGGGAAGACATCCGCCGCGACCTGCACCAACATCTTTGGACCGCTGACTATCTTCAGGTCGGAAATTCACGCGTAGAAATCCGGCGTGATGAGGATGTGAAGGCAAAACGCCGCAAAGCCAGAGCCTGGATGCAGCAGAATTGGGGGCTGACGGACGAGCAGGCCGAGGCACTGGCTAAGCTCGACCTTCCGCCGGCGTGGCTGGGATGGTCGCGAACGGCCATCGCCGAAATGCTGCCGCTGATGGCGCAAGGCCACAGCGTCGGCGACCTGACACGATCCCCGGATTGGCAAAGCTGGCGCGAACAAACATTTCCCGACCGCAACCAGCCGACAGGCGAAATCCGCGATCGGCTCCCTTCGCATCCGCGCTCGATGCCCGAAGTGCGCAATCCGACCGTGCATCGCACGCTTAACGAGTTGCGCAAAGTCGTCAATAACCTGCTCGCGGCACACGGCCGCCCCGATCTGATCCGCGTCGAGCTGACGCGTGATCTCAAAGAAAGCAAATCGCGCCGCTCCGAGCGGCTATCACGCAATAAGAAGCAGGAAGCGGAACGCAAGAAGGCGATTGCCGATCTTGAGAAGAACGGCATTGCAAATCCCGGCCGCGATGACATTGAAAAATGGTTGCTGTGGAAGGAATCGAACGAGCGCTGTCCTTATTCCGGCGACCATGTCGGATTCGAGGCACTCTTTCGCGAAGGAAAATATCAAGTTGAGCATATCTGGCCGCGATCACGCTCACTCGACAACTCCTTCCCCAATAAGACGCTGTGCCGCACCGACATCAACATCCTGAAGGGAAACCGCACGCCGCATCAGGTGTGGGGCAGCGATCCAGAAGCTTGGCACCGGCTCAAACAGACAATCTCCGAATGCAAACTGCCGGAATACAAGGTGCGACGCTTCATGAAGGCAGACATTGCTGGCGCCGACGGCATTGACGAAGCCGGGTCCGACGCATTCTCGCAACGTCAGCTCGCCGATACGGGCTGGGCCGCGCGCGAAGCCCGCGATTTTCTCAAGCGGTTGTGGCCTGACACCGGAACGGCCGCGCCGGTCGAGACGGTTAACGGGCGCATTACCGCGCAGCTTCGCCATCAATGGGCGCTGAACGCGATCCTCAACCCGGACGGCGAAACCAAAACGCGCGACGACCACCGGCATCATGCAGTGGATGCGTTAGCGGTCGCACTCACGTCGCGCTCATTCGTAAAGCGACTATCGGACTGGCACCGGCAACGCAAAACGGGAGTCCGCCCGCCGGAGTTTCGTCCTCCATGGCGGGAACTGTTCGCGGAAGCAAAAGCCAAAATTCAGGAGGTTGTGGTTTCTCATAAGACACGGCGCAAGGTTTCGGGCGCATTGCATGCCGAAACGGTGGTGGGCGATACGGGACAAGACGAAAAGACAAAAAGTGGAACCTATCGCCTTTTCGTTATGAAGAAGGCAGTTGAGCGGCTGTCGAAATCGGAAATTACCACGATCCGCGATCCGGTCATCCGCGATCTTGTCGCCAAGCACGTTGCCGAACGCGGCGGCGACCCAAAGAAAGCGTTTCCGCCGTACCCGCGACTGCCGGCAGCTAACGGAAAACAAGGCCCCGAAATCCGCCGCGTCCGGCTTTGGGTCAAGCAGCAACTCAATCTCATGGTGCCGGTGGGAACAGGTTATGCCGACGCCGCTGCAAATCATCATATCGTTGTCTACCGAGACGCCAAGGGAGGCATCGATTTTGAAGTCGTCTCCTTGCACGAAGCCGCTCGCCGAATTGCTTCGCATAAACAAGTCACTTCCAGAGTCGCGAAAGACGGGGCCGCTTTCGTCCTGTCTCTTTCGGCGGGCGACACGCTTGCGTTTCGCAATGGCGGTTCTGCGCCACGTTTTCGTATCGTCCAGAGCATTTGGTCAAGCGGGCAAATCGTCATGCTTGATCATACTGACGCAAGCAAAGAGACGAAAAACCAACCTGGGATTGCATCCATCGTCGGTTCCGGCGCGCAAAAAGTTTCCGTCGATCCTATTGGCCGCGTGAGGCCGGCGCGTGATTAGGAAAACTGTCGAGATCGCGACCGCCGGCGCCCGGCTCTCGATCTCGCACCGCCAGCTTGTGATCGAGCGGCCGGATGAAGAGCAGCGAACGCTGCCATGCGAGGACATCGGCGTCCTCGTCGTCGACCACCCGCAGACCAGTTACACGCATTCTGTGTTCACGACACTGCTGGAGGAAGGCGCTGCCGTCGTCCTGTGTGGATCGAACCACCTTCCCGCCGGATTGCTGCTGCCGTTTGACGCGCACACGACACAGACCGAGCGTCATCGCGCACAGGCCGAATGCAATGACGGCGTTAAAAACCGGGCCTGGCAGCTCATCGTCGCCGCCAAGCTTCGCCAGCAGGCCGCCGTGCTGTCGCACTACACCGACAGCGATGCCGGCCTGTCCGAAATCGCCCGTCGCGTGCGATCCGGCGACCCCGACAATCTCGAAGCAATGGGCGCACAACGTTATTGGCCGCGCCTGTTGGGTCCCGACTTCCGCCGTTTTCGCGGCGGACCGCCGCCGAACAATCTCTTGAACTACGGCTACGCGATCGCGCGCGCTGCGATCGCCCGCGCCATCGCCGCGGCGGGGCTCATTCCAACACTCGGGGTCCACCACCGCAATCGCGGCAATCCGTTCTGCCTAGCCGACGACCTGATGGAGCCTTACAGGCCTTATGTCGACTGGCGCGCAAAAGACTTTATCCGCGATATCGAAGTGCCCAAGGACCTCGACCGGCCGGCAAAGGCCGCGATTCTTTCGCTGTTCAACGAAACCGTCGTGATCGGCGGGCGGCGCTCGCCGCTCTTGCTTGCAATCCACGCGAGCGCAGCTTCGCTCTGCCGCATGCTGACGGAAGACGGCAAGGAACTTGTCCTGCCGGAGGGGCTACCGGTTAGCCCGAGCGATGCATTGTTGCAGGAAGCCAGCGATGAATGAGCGCTCCTATCCGCTACAGCCGTGGGGACTGAGGACCATGTGGGTGCTTTCGTTCTACGATCTGCCGGTCCAAACGCCGAAGCAACGCAAGGATTTTGCCCGTTTCCGCAAGGATCTTCTGGAAGACGGTTTTACGATGATGCAGTTCTCGGTCTACTCGCGCCACTGCGCCTCGATCGAGAATTCCGATGTCCATATTGAGCGAATGGGAAGGCAGCTTCCGCCCGAAGGCGAGGTCCGGTTTCTGACCATCACCGACAAGCAATATGCCCGCATCCGCACTTTCTGGGGCCGCAAGCGCAAACCGGCCGCGCCAACGCCCTCCCAACTCGAATTTTTCTGACGAGCCGGGAGGGCGTTTTTAGCGCAATTTCAGGCGGATAGTGATCACCCTATTGTAACGAACCGAGGAACGACCGCAAACCGCAGCCACTTGGCGCGAATAGCGGCACTTAGTGCATTGTAACGAACCGCGGCACGACCGCCACCCGCAGCTACAGCGGCAAGCGGCTCGTGCCGCTCTCGATTGCAACGAACCGAGGAGCGACCGCAAAC
>JBPCQM010000266.1:0-2725 GCA_050998115.1 Pseudolabrys sp.
GCGGCGGGGAGGGTCGACCGCTTGAGCACCGCGAAAGCGGTCGGGGTGGGGGACCATTTCAAGGCGCCCCCCACCCCCGACCCCGCCCCGCCGCTTAGCGGAGGGAGGGGAGAAGAGTCTGCGGGGCAGACAACCGATCTCGCCGCGCGGATCGCCGCCTTCAAGGCGAGCCACGCCAGGCTCGCCTGCCTGTGCGCCTCCGACAAAGTCTATGCGACCGAAGCGGTCGAGGCCGCCAGGGCGCTCAAGGCGGCCGGCGCCATCGTTCATCTCGCTGGCCGGCCCGGCGAACTTGAGGCCAGCCTGAGGCAAGCCGGCGTGGAAACTTGCATTTTCATGGGCTGCGACGTGGTGGCGACCCTGCAGGCCGCGCATGATATTCTGGAGCGAACATGAGCCAGATTCCGGATTTCGCCAGCGTCAAATTTGCCGAAGCGTCCGTGGCGCCAGCCGCCGACGCCACGGAACCCTGGGCGACGCCGGAAGGCATCGCGGTGAAGCCGCGCTACGGCGAGTCCGATCTCGCCGGGCTCGATTTCCTCGATACTTATCCGGGCGCGGCTCCGTTCCTGCGTGGCCCCTATCCGGCGATGTATCCGGCGCAGCCGTGGACCATCCGGCAATATGCCGGCTTCTCGACCGCGGAAGACTCCAACGCGTTCTACCGGCGCAACCTCGCCGCCGGGCAAAAGGGCCTGTCGATCGCTTTCGATCTCGCCACCCACCGCGGCTATGATTCGGATCACCCGCGCGTCGCCGGCGATGTCGGCATGGCGGGCGTCGCGATCGATTCGATTTACGACATGCGCACGCTGTTCTCCGGCATTCCGCTCGACCGCATGAGCGTGTCGATAACGATGAACGGCGCGGTGCTGCCGATTCTCGCACTCTATGTGGTGGCCGCCGAGGAGCAGGGCGTGCCGCAGCGCAAGCTGTCCGGCACCATCCAGAACGACATCCTCAAGGAATTCATGGTGCGCAACACCTACATCTATCCGCCGGAGGCTTCGCTGCGCATCATCTCCGACATTTTCGCACACACCGCGGCGCATATGCCGAAGTTCAATTCGATCTCGGTCAGCGGCTATCACATGCAGGAGGCCGGCGCGACGCTCGATCTCGAACTCGCCTACACGCTGGCCGATGGCGTCGAATATGTCCGCGCCGGCATCAAGGCCGGCATGACCATCGACCAGTTCGCGCCGCGCATCTCGTTCTTCTGGTGCGCCGGCATGAATTATTTCATGGAGATTGCCAAGCAGCGCGCCGCCCGCGTGCTGTGGGCGAAGCTGATGCAGCGGTTCCAGCCGCAGGACGAAAAGTCGCTGATGCTGCGCGCCCACACCCAGACCTCGGGCTGGTCGCTGGCCTCGCAGGACGTGTTCAACAATGTCACGCGCACCATGATCGAGGCGATGGCGGCGACCCAGGGCCAGACCCAGTCGCTGCACACCAATTCGCTCGACGAGGCGCTGGCGTTGCCGACCGATTTCTCGGCGCGGATCGCGCGCAACACCCAGATCCTGCTGCAGCAGGAGGCCGGCGCCACCCGGATCGCCGACCCGTGGGGCGGCTCGTATTTCATCGAGCGGCTGACCTACCAACTGGCGCACAAGGCCTGGGGCCATATCAACGAGGTCGAGGCGCTCGGCGGCATGGCGATGGCGATCGAGGCCGGCATCCCGAAATTGCGGATCGAGGAAGCCGCCGCCAAGACCCAGGCGTGGATCGACGCCGGCGCGCAGTCGGTGATCGGCGTCAACAAATATTCCCCGAGCAACGAAGCGCCGATCGACGTGCTCAAGGTCGATAATTCCAAGGCGCGGGCGCAACAGATCGACAAGCTCAAGCGGCTGAAGGCCGAGCGCGATCCGGCAGCGCTCAAGGAAGCGCTCGATGCGCTGACCCGCGCTGCTGACGGCGGCAATGGCAACCTGCTGGCGCTCGCGATCGACGCGGCGCGCGCGAAAGCCACGGTCGGCGAGATTTCCGACGCGCTGGAAAAAGTGTTCGGCCGCCACGTCGCCTCGGTCAAAACAATCACCGGGGTCTACCAGCGCGAGGTCGGCACGACCGGCGCGGTCGAGCGGGTGCGCCAGCAGATCGAGCGGTTCGAGGCGGCGGAAGGCCGCCGCCCCCGCCTGCTGGTCGCCAAGATCGGCCAGGACGGCCATGACCGCGGCCAGAAAGTGATCGCGTCGGCGTTTGCCGATCTGGGCTTCGAGGTCGACATCGGGCCGTTGTTTGCAACGCCGTCGGAAGCGGCGCGCCAGGCGGTCGAGAACGACGTGCATATTCTCGGCGTGTCGTCGCTCGCGGCCGGGCATCTCACACTGGTGCCGGAGCTCAAGCGCGAACTGGGCAAGCAGGGCCGCGACGACATTATGATCGTGGTCGGCGGCGTGGTGCCGCCGCAGGATTACGAGAGCCTGAAGCAAGCCGGCGCCGAGGCGATCTTCCCGCCCGGCACGGTGATCGCCGACGCCGCCGAGAAATTGCTGGCGACGCTCAACCACCGGCTCGGCCACGACCAGGCGGCGGCGGAATGAACGCTTGGCTCTGGCGCTGACGCATGGCGTCGAACAGGTCGCGGCGATGCCGGGATTTACCCTCTTTGTCATGGCCGGGCTTGTCCCGGCCATCCACGTCTTTACGCTCCGATGTGTCGTTGAGGAAAGGCGTGGATGACCGGCACAAGGCCGGGAATGACGGCAGGAATAATGTC
>JBPCQM010000008.1:0-5482 GCA_050998115.1 Pseudolabrys sp.
TCCGACGTCGGATTGGCACAAACCTCGGTCGCAGTCACGGCCTTTCAGATCTCCCCCACTGGTGGCCGCGGCTTGCCAGCCTCCGCCACGCTCTGAACAATTCTTCTTTCACGTAAGGAAACCAGGCGATGCCCACGCCGCGCTTGGCGCTGCCCTATATCGTGCAAGGGCAGGCGCAAAAGGAAATCACGCACAATGACGCGCTCGCCCGCTTGGACGCGTTCGTCGATCTCTACATCCTTGATCGCGATCTCGCCGCGCCGCCGGGCGCTCCGGCCGACGGCGATGCCTATATCGTCGCCGGAAGCCCGACGGGCGCATGGGCCGGCCAAGCCGGCAACATTGCCTACTGCATCGACGGCGCATGGCGCTTCTATGTGCCGGTGAAGGGCCTCGTCGCCTTTATCGCTGATGAGCAGAAGATGATCGTCTTCGCCACAAGTGGTTGGGTCGATCTCGTTTCCGTTCTCGCGTTCCAGAACCTGTCGAAGCTCGGCATCCTCACCGTGGCGGATACGACCAACCGCCTCGCCGTGAAATCGGACGCCGTGCTCTTGAGTCACGACGACGTGTCGCCCGGAACGGGCGACATGCGGGTGACTCTGAACAAGAGCGCGGCCGGCAAGGACGCCGGCTTCATCTTCCAGGACGCCTTCAGCACGCGGGCGCTGTTCGGCCTGCTCGGCGACGACAATTTCATGGTCAAGGTAACGCCGGACGGATCGACCTTTCATATCGGGTTCTCGGTCGATCGAAGTACCGGGCAGATGGAGCTTCCGGTCGCGCCGAAGTTCTCGGCCTACACGAATTTCGACAACTACATCGCCGCGAGCACGTGGACCAAGGTCCAATTCAACAGTACGGACTCGAACGACCAGAACACGTTCGACGCAGGCAATAACCGCTTCGCCGCGCCGTTCGCCGGCGTCTACGTGCTCGGCTTCTCGCTGCGGTTCAAGGCGAATGCCAACGTGCCGACCAAGGTAACCGTCGCCTTCTACAAAAATGGCGCCGAGCTCGGCCGCGGGCGTGCCGTCTCCGGCGCTCCGGTCGATGATGTCACGACCTGGAATCTGACCGTGCTCACGTCGCTCGCCGCGAGCGACGTGATCGATGTGCGGGTCAATTTCGCGACCAACGACGGCTATGTCGAAGCCGATCAATCGCATTTCTGGGGCCACTACGTGCCCTGAAGGAAACGCAATCAAACGGAGGCATGCATGGACCTGCAATGGTGGATCACCGTCATCGGGATTCCGGTCGTGGGCGCGCTGTTCTGGCTGCGCTTTCATGACCGCGACGACATCGACAAGGCAATGCGCGGGCTCAAGGACGAGTTGGCGAACTACAAGCTGCTCGTCGCCACGGGCTTCGCGTCGGTTTCGCATCTGAAGGAGGTCGAGACACGGATCATGGCCCACCTTGAGAAGATCGAGCACAAGATCGACCGCGTGATCGAACAGCGGAGTCCACCGCTGAAATAGCACCACACGCAATCCCCGAGTTCCGACGAAAGCCCGCCATCCCGGCGGGCTTCGTCGTTTCAGGAGCACGAATATGCTGCCAGAACGCTACGGCTGGCTCGCGCGCGAGCCCGGCCCGAAAATGCTTGTCGAGGCGCTGAAGCTCTTCGGCACGATGGAGAAGCCCGGCTCGGCGAACAACCCGATGATCCTGGCCTGGGCGAAGGAAATCGGCGCCGAGGTCGCCGATGTCTACAAGGCCGACAGCATTCCGTGGTGCGGGCTGTTCATGGCCGTCATCGCCAAGCGTGCTGGCAAGGAATTCCCGGCGCACCCGCTCTGGGCGCTGTCTTGGTCGGCCTTCGGCGCGAAGCCGCATGCGCCCGCCCTTGGCGACGTGCTCGTGTTCACGCGCAGCAGTGGCGGGCATGTCGGCCTCTACGCCGGCGAGGACGCGTCCGCCTTTCATGTGCTGGGCGGCAATCAATCGGATCGCGTCTGCATCACGCGTATCGCGAAGGGGCGCCTCTACGCCGCGCGCCGTCCGCTCTATCGCGTTCAGCCGGCCAACGTTCGGCCGGTCTATTTGGAATCGACCGGCGCGCTCTCCCTGAACGAAGCCTGATCCTTTCCGCCTGTCTCCGCCCCTTTCCGCCTCAGCGGAAACGACGAAATGGGCGATCTCATCCGCACATGGAAGAAGGAACCGATATCCCGAGATGGCGCACATTGGACTTGTTCTGCGGCGCCGCCGGCGGATGGACGCTCGGCTTGCATCGCGCGGGATTAATCACGGTCGCCGCATGCGAAATCGATCCGTGGCGGCGCGCAGCCTTCAGCCACAACAATCCGGGTATCCGGCTCTATGACGATATCCGAACCCTCGGAGCAGATCGACTTCGCGGCGATCTCGGTTTCCTTCCCGAAATCATCTGCGGAAGCCCGCCCTGCCAGGATGCCAGCACGGCAAACACGAAAGGGCGCGGCGTCGATGGCGAGCGCACCGGGTTGTTCTTCGAAGCCTTGCGGCTGGTGCGAGAAGTGCGACCCCGTTGGGTGCTTCTTGAGAACGTGCCTGGTCTCAGAACTCGCGGATATGACCGGGTACAAGATGCGCTGGAACAGGCAGGCTACGCCGTGTGGCCGCTCGTGGTGGGTGCTGTCCATGCCGGAGCGCCCCATCTCCGAAAACGCGTGTGGATCATCGCTCTTGCCAAGTCCGCGCAAGAACAAATGGGGCGAGCCGGATTCACATGGGAAGAAGCTGAGCGAATTCCTGCCGACGCCGAAGGCCTCGGACGCGGACAAGCGATCATGGCAAAAGGGAGCGGCGGGTCAGCGCGTCAGTCTCAAGGCTTTCCTGCCGACGCCGCGTCCGTGCACGGGGCTGCGGTCGCGCGGCGTGAACCAGACCGAGATCGAGCGGAGGCTGCTACCGACGCCAGCCAATCAGACCCAATCCGGCGGCCTTCGATTGGAAGGAGGATCGGGTGGCCGAAAACGAATGCGCGAATTGGGCCTCTGGCCGACGCCGACCTACCGCGATGCGAACCACAGTCCTCATCATTCCGAGAGGCGTTGGGCACGGCCGCAAGGGAAGCCGCTGAACGAAACCCTCTGGCGGCGTGGGATTGGTGGAACGGCGGCGCTCCTGATCTTGGTCGAGTGGATGATGGGCTATCCGAAGCGCTGGCTTCTCGACGCGGCATTGGCCGAGCCTGCCTCGCCGCCTACGGCGATGCGGTCATCCCGGAAATCACCGAAGCAATAGCACGCACGATCAGATTATTGGATCGCGTCGAACTCTGATCTGCGCCTTTCCGCCTGTTTCCGCCCCTTTCTGCCTGCGTCTGGCTGCGCCGCGGGTGCTGTCATCTGCGGCGTGACCTCGGCTTTGCGCCCGGCCGTGAATGGGCGCTCTCCATGGAGGTTCTCATGCTCAAAGGTTGGAAGACGCTCGCGTTCAACGCGGGCCTTGCCGTGTTCGGCGTGCTTCAGACGGCCAACTGGGTCGATCTGCTCGGCTCCGAAAAGGCCGGCATCGCCGTCACCGTGATCGGCGTGGTCGGCGCTGTTCTGCGGTTCATGACCAACACGCCGGCAATGAAGAGCAACTGACATGAGCTGGCTTGCGGCCCTGTCGGCGCTGGCGCAGGTCGTTCTCGCGATCCTCGAAATGACGCGCGAACGGCAGGCGAAAGGCGCCGCCAGGGCCGAAGCCCTCGCGGAGTCCGCCACCAATGCGCTCGATCTCATACGCAAGGCGCGCGATGCGCGCCGCGCTGCTGCCAATGCCGCTGCTGATCCTACCCGGCTGCGCGACGACGACGGCTTCCGTCGGGACTGACGCCGTGGCTTGCTCGGCATTCGAGCCGATCCGGTGGTCGTCGAAGGATAGCGACGAGACGATCCGTCAGGCCAAGGATCACAACGCAGCTTGGAATACGATCTGTCGGCCGAAGAAGTGATGCCGCAAAATAGAGAATGGAGCACCCAGGGGGCAGCAACCGATCACTTGGATTGCCAGCCAGCGTCCACCGCGCGATCGATCAACTGAAGCAGCCGCGCTGCCTGCTTGTCGGTTGGTACCATGCCCGGTATCTGACACGCCGGTACTAATGCTTTCTCGTCCTCGGGAAGCAGGATGCGCTTTGCTCGACAAAAGCCCCGCAGCGATTCCCAATACTTCGAATTGCGAGACAGGACTTGCTTCATTGAATCCAGACCGTGATCGATCAGACCGGTTGCCCGCTGTTCACGTTTGCTGACGCGCCTATCGTCAGGGCTTACGACCCAATCGTCGAAGCCCTTCACTACGGGAACCCGTGTCTCCAAGGCTGTCCTTCGACAACCTTGCTGCTTGGCCCACTCCGAGACATTTTGCCCAGCTAATGGCGGGTTTTGCAGGACACGCGCCATCGCCTCGCTGATCTTGGCAATCTGCTGTTCCAGCAGGTCCCCGGCTGACTGCTGCGTCCAAACCTTGATGTAGTCGAGCCCACCACTCCCTTCCTGATCGAGGGCAAGCTTTGCCAGTCTGGCGCACGTATAGGCAACTATCTGAGCGCGATATCCTCCCTCGTACCAAGCTGCCTTCGAGACACTGACTTCCGCCGCACGAAACAGGATCACGCGCGCGACCGCAGACTTGAACCAATCATCCCCGTAGATCGCGCGTCGAGACTCGTCGCTCCACTCCTTCGAAATCCGCTCCGCAAATGCGATGAACGCCTTCTCCGCGCCTTTGCACGCCACGTCGGGCTCAAAATTGAAGCAGCATTCGACCTTCGCAAGATCGGTTTTCGTGATCACCTGCCGCCGGGGATTGATGAGCAGGAACTGGTTCCGTTTCGCCGCCGTGAGTCCTGCCTGGTCGTTCAGGTGCTGGCCTCGCGCGCGCTCGTAATACCAGTGCGTTTGCACCTGTGAGCCGACCACGGCAGGCGCGAGTATGCGCCGCGAAACCTCCTCAATGCGCCGATGAAATGCGTGGTTGGCAAAGAAATCACTCGGCCGCACTCCGTTCTGACTGTTTGCGAAGCGGGAAATTAAGGGGATCAGGTCCGCAGCCACGGTCGGGGTGACGACGGACAATTTCATTGGTACGAAAACGGTCCCGGCTGTGAGCGTCTTGTCGCGTGTGGCCGATGCCAGCGACGCCGTGGTCTGGGCACCATTGACGATCTGCAGGTCGGTGGCGGAAGTGACGATGATCGATCCGTCGCCCCGCCGGAGGGTAGTCACTTCCGATGCAGTTGCCGCGATCCCATTGTTGTAGGCGAAGAACTTGGTGGGCTCCTTTGCGACCGTTGTCGCGATTCCCTTGTTCACCTTTCCACTTCGGCCAAGGAACGTTCGAACGTTGCCTTCCAGCAGGCGACTGCCGTGCCGAATGTAGATGTCGGCCAGAACCTCGCCTGGGATGACGGCCAAATACCCGTCGTACTCACCCGATCCGACCGATGTAGGCAGCGCCGGAAGGCCTCCTTCCTTCAGATGGGAGAAGTCCACCACCAAGT
>JBPCQM010000057.1:0-19898 GCA_050998115.1 Pseudolabrys sp.
CATCGCCGCCGGCTTGATCGTCGGCATCGTTATGGCGGCGACGCGCGGCGTTCCCGGCCGCGGCCGCATGGTGACGGTTGGTGTTATCGGCGGCGTGCTCGGCGCCTCAATTGTCGCGATGTTCGCCGGCGTGATCGCGGACGCGTTCCAGGGCTCCGGACAGGAGCTGTTTAACGCCTGCGTGCTTGGCGTCGCTGTCGTCATGTTGATGTGGCACAACGCCTGGATGGCGCGGCACGGCCGCGAGATCGCAATCGAAATGCGCGAAGTCGGCGCCGCCGTGAGCGAAGGCGCCAAGCCGCTGACCGCGCTGGCAATCGTGATCGGGCTCGCGGTGCTGCGCGAGGGCTCCGAGGTTGTGCTGTTCCTCTACGGCATCATGGCGTCCGGCACATCCGGCTCCGCGCTGTTGCTCGGCGGCCTGCTCGGCATCGCGGCCGGCGCGCTTTTCACGGCGCTGACCTATTTCGGGCTGCTGGCGATCCCGAACCGCCATATCTTCTCGGTGACGAGCTGGCTGATCGCGCTGCTCGCCGCCGGCATGGCTTCGCAAGCCGTGCAATTCCTCCACGCCGCCGGCACGCTGGTGGCCCTCGACAGCACGGTTTGGGATACGTCGTGGCTGCTCAGCGAAGACAGCATCGCCGGGCGCATGTTCCGCGCGTTGATCGGCTACACCGAGCGGCCGAGCGAAATGCAGCTGATTGTTTACATCGGCACGCTATTCGCGATGTTCCTGCTAATGCGGCTGGCGCGTTACTCGCCCACCAAGCAAAAACAGGTCGCGGCCTAGCCGGTCTTTTGGCTGGTGTTGCGGCCGCCGCCGAGCGCGGCAAACGCCGCGTCGGGCGACTGCGCGATCACCTTAAGCAGCGCGCGCGCCGGGCCGCGCGGTGCGCGCTTGCCCTGCTCCCAGTTGCGCACGGTCTCGATCGGCACCTCGATCTTTTGCGCGAACGCCGCTTGCGTCAGCCCGCAGCGCGCCCGCACCTGCCGCGCGAAGGCCGCCGGATCGGAATAATCGACGGTGTTTTCGCTGCCGTCCGGCAGGATCTCGACAATCCGCCCATCGGCTTTCAAGCGCACCCGCATTTTTGGCCGCTCCGTTTGCTGTAGGTCAGCGGCCTAGCTGATTCGCCTTTTACAGATGTTAATGCCGATCTAGCTGGTCTTCTCGAACAGTTCGCGGCCGATCAGCATGCGGCGGATTTCGCTGGTGCCGGCGCCGATCTCGTAAAGCTTGGCGTCGCGCAGCAAACGCCCGGCCGGGAATTCGTTGATATAGCCGTTGCCGCCGAGGCACTGGATGGCGTCGAGCGCCAGTTTGGTGGCGTTTTCCGCGGCGTAGAGGATGGCGCCGGCGGCGTCCTCGCGGGTGGTGCGCCCGTCATCACAGGCGCGCGCCACCGCGTAAACGTACGCCTTGGCGGCATTCATCGTGACATACATGTCGGCGATCTTGGCCCGCATGATCTGGAACGAGCCGATCGGCGCGCCGAACTGCTTGCGGTCGTGGACATAAGGCAACACGACGTCGAGGCAGGCCTGCATGATGTCGAGCGGCCCGGCGGCCAGCACGACGCGTTCGTAATCGAGGCCCGACATCAGAATATTGACGCCGCCGCCGATTTTGCCGAGCACGTTCTCCGCCGGCACTTCGCAATCCTCGAACACCAGTTCGCAGGTGTCCGAGCCGCGCATGCCGAGCTTGTCGAGTTTCTGCGCGGTCGAAAAGCCCTTCATGCCCTTTTCGACAATGAAAGCCGTGATGCCGCGCGCGCCAGCCGCCGGATCGGTCTTGGCATAGACCACCAGCGTGTCGGCCGACGGACCGTTGGTGATCCACATTTTCGAGCCGTTGAGAACATAGCGGTCGCCCTTCTTGTCGGCGCGGGTGCGCATCGACACCACATCGGACCCCGCTCCCGGCTCCGACATCGCCAGCGCGCCGAGATGCGCGCCGGAAATCAGCTTGCCGAGATATTTCTTCTTCTGCGCATCGCTGCCATTTCGCCGGATTTGATTGACGCAGAGATTAGAATGCGCGCCGTACGACAGACCGACCGAGGCAGAAGCCCGTGAAATCTCCTCCAGCGCCACGCAATGCTCGAGATAGCCGAGTCCCGAACCGCCATACTCCTCCTCGACCGTGATGCCGTGCAGGCCGAGCTCGCCCATTTGCGGCCACAGGTCGCGCGGGAATGTATTGCTGCGGTCGATCTGGTCGGCGCGCGGCGCGATCTTGTCCTGGGCAAAACCGTTGACGGTCTTGCGCAGCATCTCGACCTCCTCGCCGAGGCCAAAATCGAACCCGTTCCAGGCATTGGGTATCATTGGCCGCTTCCCTTCGCGCCAACAGGCGCGATCGAAGGAGACTTTATAAGCTGTGCGCTACGCTGTCAGCTTCTGCGCGGGCGCCGGCCGATGGGGCCCGGGCTTGCGTTGCGCCAGCAACCGGTCGATCGCCTTGGCTGGCGCCGGGCGCGCAAACAAATAGCCCTGCATTTCGTCGCAGCCGGCCAGCCGCAACAGCACCCGCTGTTGCTCGGTCTCGACGCCCTCGACCAGCACGGTGACGCCGAGCGCGCGGCCGAGCGCGACGATCGCTTGCAGAATCACGCTGCCGTTTGGCGACTTGCCGAGCGGAGCGACAAAGCTCCTGTCGATCTTGAGCTTGTCGAACGGGAAGCGCTGCAGATAACCGAGACTGGAATAGCCGGAGCCAAAATCGTCGAGCGCGATGCGCACGCCCAGGCCGCGCAGGTCCTGGATACGCTTGACCATCTCGTCAGGATTGTCGATCAACACGCCTTCGGTGATTTCCAGCATCAACCGCGATGGCGGGACTCCAGTCTCTGCCAGCACCTCGCGCACCAGATCGACAATGGCGCGGTCGCGTACCTGCACCGGCGACAGGTTGACCGATACGTAGAGGTCCGGCCATCGCCTGGCCTCGATCAGCGCACGGCGCAGCACGAAGGCGCCGAGCGTATCCATAAGCCCCATCTGCTCGGCGACCGGCACGAACACCGCCGGCCCAACGGCGCCGCGCTCGGCATGGGTCCAGCGCAGCAGCGCTTCGACGCCGACGATGCGCGCGCCGTCCGAGGCGACGATCGGCTGGTAATGCAGGTCGAGCGCGCCCGCCGAGATTGCGCGCGGCAGTTCGCGGCGAATGAAATTATGGTCATTCTCGATCGTGTCGATCGAAGGCTCGTAACCGACCACAGCACGCGGCCCTTTGCGGCAGGCAGCGCGCAAAGCCATCTCGGCGCGGCCGGTGAGCTCCTCGCGGCTGGTGGCGTCGCGCGGCGCCTGGGCAAATCCGGCCTGCACGGCGATGGGCTGCATGCCCTCGCCGTAGGGGAAGGCGGCGATCGAATCGATCGCCGCCCGCAGCCTCTCCGCTACGCCGATGTCGCCGCTCATGACCACCGCGAACTCGTCGAGCCCGGCGCGACCGAGCGTCGCGCTTTGCGGCAACTCGCCCTTGAGGCGGGTGCCGGCAGCAGCAAGAATCCGGTTGCGCTCACCTCTGTCACTTACGCCAGTCAGTTTGAGCAGCGCGAAAGTCACGACCGGCTGTCCGGCTCGCGCGGCGAGCGCGGCGTCGAGCAACGTCAGGGTTTTCTGGAAATTCGGCAGACCGGTTACCAGATCGGTTTCGGCGGCGTGCCGGGCCACTATCTCGCTCGCCGCGAGCGTGCGGACGCGCCGCCATTGCCACAGCGAGAACCCAGCGACGCCGAGCAGCCCGAACGCACCGCACATCAACAAGGGCATCAAACGGCCCAACGCCCGCGTTATCGGCCAGTCCGGCTGCCAGGTCAGAAACCCGGCGATGCGGCCGTTGGCGTCGAGCACCGGCTGCATTTCGCGCGACTGTGCCTCCGGGTCGCGCTCGAAGCGAACGTCTTTCAAGCCGGTACTTTGCTCGATCATGCGCACAAAGCGCGGGTCAACATCCTTGCTTTGATCGAATAACGAGCGGAATTCGCCAACGGCGGCGCGCAACGCGGCGCGGCGCTCATCGGCGTGCCGCTGATCGCTCTGACGAGCCAAGCCGTAACCGAAATCCGCACCAAGCAAGACAGCGCCGGTGCCCGCCGCGGTCAAGACTGCAACCAGCGCGATCGTGGAAAACCGCGCAGCCCACCACGCGGAACGCACGCGGCCGAGCAACCTGCCCGGGGCAATAGCCGTTGCCTTGCCGTTCACATCAAACCCCGCCCGCTGGCTTCCCGTCAGCGAACGTAGAATTTCACGGTTAATCGGCGGTCATTAAACAAGGTAAATGAATCGTAACGGCATTTTGCGCCGCTAGCGCAGCCCGAACCACAGCGTGGCGATGCCGAGAAATGAAAAGAAGCCGACTACGTCGGTCACGGTGGTAACGAACGGACTTGAGGCCACCGCCGGATCGACCTTGAACCGGTTGAGCCCGATCGGAATGAGAATGCCGCCGAGCGCCGCCGCCACCATGTTGGTGATCATCGCCAATCCGATGACGACGCCAAGGCCGGGCACATCGAACCAGACATAGGCGGCGATACCGGTGATGACGGCAAAGGCTAAGCCGTTGAGCAGGCCAACCAGCAATTCCCGCCAGATCACGCGCCAAGCATTGGCGTCGTTGAGATCGCGGGTCGCCAGCGCGCACACCGCGACCGTCATGGTCTGCGTTGTGGCGTTGCCGCCCTGACTGGCGACGATCGGCGCCAGCACCGCAAGCGCCACCATCTTTTGCAACGAGCCCTCGAACAGGCCGAGCACCGAGGAGGCCAGAAACGCAGTCGCCAGATTGACCAGCAGCCAGGCGAAACGTCCGCGCGCGATCTGCCAAACGCTGTCGGACAGTTGTTCGTCGCTGGTGACGCCGCCGAGCGCCTTGATGTCTTCTTCCGCTTCCTCGACGATGACGTCGGCGATGTCGTCGTGGGTCAGGACGCCGACCAGCCGGTCCTGCGCGTCCACGACAGGAGCCGCGACCAGGTTGTAGCGCTGGAAAGTGCGCGCCACTTCTTCCTGGTCTTCGGTCGCCAGCACGCGACGGCGGCCCTGCTCGATCAGCGAGGTAACGGCGGTCGGCCGCTGGCTGCGCAACAGCCGGTCGAGCGGCACCGCGCCCTGAAACCTGTGCTCGGCGTCGACGACATAAAGCTCGTAAAACCGCTCCGGCAGTTCGACGGTTTCGCGCATGTAATCGATCGCCTGCCCGACATTCCAGGCCGGAGGCACCGCGATGACATCGGTCTGCATCCGCCGGCCAGCGGATTGCTCCGGGTAGTCGAGACTGCGCGCGAGCGCGACGCGTTCGAGCGCCGGCATCGCGTCGAGAATTTCGCTTTGATCTTCTTTCGGCAGGTCCTCGAGGATCGCGACGGCATCATCGGAATCGAGTTCGCGCACGCCTTCGGCAACGGTTTGCGCCGGCAGTTCTTCGAGGATGTCCTCACGCACCGAGTCATCGACTTCGGTCAGCGCGGCAAAATCGAAGTGAATGCCGAGCAGTTCGATCAGGCGGGGCCGCAACTGCGGATCGAGCGCCTCGATCAGGTCGCCGACATCCGCCTCATGCAGGCCTGCGGTAAGCTCGCGCAACGACTCGACATTGGCGGCCGCGATCGCCTGTCCGACACGCTTGACGAAATTGACCCGCAGCGAGCCGGCGCGGGTGCGGAAATCCAGCGCGGCGTCCTTGCTGGCACCGGGCGCGGCGGTTTGGTTTTGTTGTGCGCTCATGCCGCGAGCCGATGCGCTTGGTTAAGGTCGCGAGGTTTTTACGCTTGGCCCGACGCATCGGCAAATCATTAACCTGTAAACCCAAACCGCAATCTGGCCTTGCCGCCCTGCGCAACCGGCCTACAGATGCCGCCAAGGGCGCCCGATGACCAGAACGTTCCTCTTCAGCATTGCCGCGGTTCTGCTCCCTCTGGCCGCCGCGGCGCAGCCATGCCCGGGCAATCCGAACGCGCTGGGCACCGACCGGGTCTTGGCAGTCGATGTTCGGACTACACCGCGGGTCGGCCGCAAGCATTTTCCCGCCACCCTGCCGCTCAAGCGCAAGGAGGTGGTGCTCACCTTCGACGACGGCCCCGAGCCGGCAACGACCCCGAAGGTGCTTGACGCGCTTAAGCGTGAATGCGTGCGGGCGACGTTCTTCTTGCTCGGCCGCAACACCGCGGCCAGCCCTGCTTTGGCGCGGCGCATTCTGGCCGAAGGTCACACGGTCGGTCACCATACCTATTCGCACCGGCTGCTCAGCAACCAGGCAATGCCGGCGGCGGAGGCGGAGATCAATCGCGGTATCGAAGAGGACGACTACGCGCTCTACGGCCAGCGCCGCAGCCAGCCGGCGACGCCATTTTTCCGCTTCCCGGGCTTTGCCTCGTCGCGCCGCCTGCTCGACCTGATGGCGAAGCGCGGCATCGTCGTATTCGGCGCGGACGTCTGGGCCAGCGACTGGAACCCGATGAGCCCGACCGAGGAACTACGCCTGATCATGGGGCGGATCATGGCGTCGGGCGGCGGCATCGTGTTGTTTCACGACACCAAGGCGCAGACCGCGGCGATGCTTCCGGGCTTCTTGCGCGAGCTTAAGCAGCGCGGCTTCCACATCGTCCACGCCGTGCCGGCTGGAGGTCGCGGGATATTGCGGTGAATAGAAATGCTGGGCTCGGCGTGGCCCACGCCGTATTTTTCAAGCAACCAGTGAGAACGCTAACGAGCGCTCGCGGGCCGTACCGGTCCGCCGTCGCCAGCAGAGAGCGTCGATGCCGAGGCTGCGCCCGGGCGGGTCGAGCACGAAGAGAAGTTCGATGACGACCAAGAACACGTAAGTCCAAGGCCATTCGCCTTGCGCCGAGTAGAGCCCCAGCCAAAGGTTGATCGCCATCAGGGCGCCAAGCATAGAGCTAAGCCGCGTCAGCACTCCAAGGATGAGCGACGCGGCAATCGCCACCTCGACCGCGTAGACGAGTGGTCCGAACACGGCGATGTTCGGCAACACAAGATCCCGCACGAGCTCGCTTTGCAGCTGCGTCGAGGCATGCGCGACCATCTCCTCCATCCAGTGGATCAAACCCCAGTCGTAGTGGGGCGGCACCTTCCAAAGCGACTGCTGCCACCACATCGCGCCGATGACGACGCGAAGCAGGCAGATGCCGATATGCCGGACCGAGCGCTGCGCCGGATCGGCGCGCCAGGCAAGCACCGCAGCCGTGGCGCTGCCGAGCAGCAGAAGCCAAAACACTGCCGTCGGCCAATTCGCGTTGGTCAGAAAAGCCAACGCATCGCTAAGCGGATTGGGTCGCATGTGCCAAACATTCAAAGGCGCCGTAGACCAGCACGGGGGACCTTAGCTCGCACCTTTCATCAGGTGCGAGCCAAAAAATCGTGATCAAAACTCTTAACTGAGAGCTGGTGCGGTCAAGAGGACTCGAACCTCCACGGGTTGCCCCGCTAGCACCTCAAGCTAGTGCGTCTACCAATTCCGCCATGACCGCGTAGGAGGACAGAAAAAGGCCCTAAAGGCCCCTGCCCGGTGACGGCGCTGCTCTAACAAATGGGATTTGGCGCGACAAGCCCGCCATTTGCGGGACGCTAGCGCATGTCCGGCGAGCGTGGCAGGAACTGGCCAACCTCAACCGCGATCCGGTTGCCGTTGACCACGACCGTGCCTTTGGCGACCGGCAGGTTGTTGGCCAGGATGTTGACGGCGTCGTCCTCGGCGGCGTCGAGTTCGATAATGGCGCCGCGGCCGAGCCGCAGCACTTGGACCGGCATGACAGTGGTGTCGAGCACGACGGTGATATCAACCGAAACCTTGTCGAGTGTGGCCACGAATGCTACTTGCCGCCCCAAAACGCCCAAGCGAGCGCGGGCGGCAGCATCACGTCATCATGTTATGGTGAACCGATGGTTAATAGCCGCGACCGACTGATTTTGCCCCCGCCACACGCCGGTTTCGCGGCGGTCGCGTGGCGCGTCAGCGATGAGCCGGTCGGCTATCAGGACGCCGTTGCGTTTATGGATGCGCGTGTCGCGAAAATAGCCGCCGGCCAGGCCGGCGAAATGGTCTGGCTGCTCGAGCATCCCGCGCTCTATACCGCCGGCACCAGCGCACAGCCGGGCGAGATGATCGACGCGCGCTTCCCGCTCCATCAAGCCGGCCGCGGCGGGAAAACCACCTATCACGGCCCCGGCCAGCGCATCGCCTACGCGCTGCTCGACCTGCGGCGGCGCGGGCCGGACCTGCGCGCTTATGTCGCCACGCTGGAAGAATGGATCATCCGAACGCTCGCGGCGTTCAATGTGCGCGGCGAACGGCGCGACAGCCGCATTGGGGTGTGGGTGCGCCGCCCAGACAAGGGCGCGGGCTACGAGGACAAGATTGCCGCACTCGGCATCCGCGTGAAGCAATGGGTGACGCTGCACGGCATCGCCATCAATGTCGATCCGGAGTTGTCGCATTTCTCCGGCATCGTGCCGTGCGGCGTATCGGATCAACGCTACGGCGTCACCAGCCTGGCTGACCTCGGCCACACCGCGACGCTGATGGATGTCGATATCGCCCTGCGCCGCGAGTTCGAGGCGCTGTTCGGGGCGACTGCGGACTATTCGGTTGGCAGCGTCGAAAACGGCACGCCCCGCCTGCCCAGCGCCATGTCGTCGGCCGTTGCGTCCCGCTGATCGACCGCGTCGACCTGCGCGCTCAGCGGACCAACGCCGCAGGCGCCGATCATGCCCTCGACCGATTTGAGCGGCCCGGCAAACATCGCCTCGACCGTGCCGTCGCGGCGGTTTCGCACCCAACCTTCGAGATTGCGTTGGCGGGCGTGATGCTCGACGAAGGCGCGGAAGCTTACGCCTTGCACGCGGCCGCGCACAATCACATGCCGGATGACGCGCGGCTCCTCGGACGTCTTGTTGCCTTCCGATCTCATTAATACCGAATTTATGCTCGTAATGGCGTAACGCCAGTGTGAATTGGCACCTTGGCGGCCCTGTGATGAGCTTATTGACCTCGCCGCCAATGATTTTCCCCCAAAGAAAGATTCTCCATGCGTTTTTCCCGTCGCGCTTTACTTGCATTCGCCGCAGCCGCCGCGCTCGCACCGGCGTTCGCGCTCGCCCAGACGCCACTCAAAATCGGCGTGATCGGATCGGGCCGACTTGGCGGCGCCGTCGGCGCGCTGCTGGCGAAAGCCGGCCATCCGGTGATGTTCGCGTCGCGCCATCCGGACGAACTCAAAGGCTTGGTGGAAGGCGCCGGCCCGAACGCCCGCGCCGGCACCGTGGACGAAGCCGCCGCGTTCGGCGACGTGATCCTGATCGCGGTGCCCTACTCGGCGCTGCCGCAACTCGGCAGCGAGCATGCCAAGGCGCTTTCCGGCAAGATCGTGTTGAACGCTTCCAATCCGGTCTATCCCCGCGACGGCGAGGTGGCGAAGGCGGCGCAGGAAAAAGGCGTCGGGGCGGCCGATGTCGAGCATTTGCCCGGCACACGGCTGGTGCGCGCCTTTAATTCGACCGGCGCCGGCAAGTTCACAACCGAAGCGCACCGCCAGGGCGAACCGCTCGGCGTGGCAATTGCCGGCGACGATGCGCAGGCGATGAAAGTCGCGGCGCAACTGGTGCGCGAGGCTGGCTTCGAGCCGGTCGAGGTGCCGCTCGCGCGCGCCAAGGAATTCGCGCCGCCTGCCCCGTTGTTCGGCAAGGCGATGCCGGTCTCGGAGTTGCGGAAGGCGCTCGGGGTCGCGCAGTGATTGACCGGACTGAAACCGCCGGCTCCCGATCCGGAGCCGGCGTTTTTTTATATGGATTGCTGCGCCGGGTCATCAATGTGCGTCGTGAAGAGCTGCCGGCGCTGGCCTGGGCCTGGCTCTACATTTTCGCGGTGCTGTCGTCCTATTACATCATGCGCCCGATCCGCGACCAGATGGGCGTCGCCGGCGGCGTCAATAATTTGCAATGGCTGTTCACCGGCACGCTGGCCGGCATGCTGCTGCTCAACATCCCGTTCGCCTACCTCGTCAAGACGCTGCCGCGCACCCGCTTCATCCCGATCGCCTACCGGTTTTTCGCGGCTAACATTCTGCTGTTCGCTTTGATTTTGCATTTCGCCGATCCGGAACAGACCGTCTGGGTGGGGCGCGCATTTTTCATCTGGATCTCGGTGTTTAATCTGTTCGTGGTGTCGGTGTTCTGGGCGCTGATCGTCGATATCTTCAATTCCGAGCAGGGCAAGCGGCTGTTCGGCTTCATCGCGGCGGGCGCCACCATCGGCGCATTATTCGGCTCCAGCGTCACCGCCTCGCTGGCGCGTTACGTGCCGACCGCGGTACTGCTGATCGGCGCCGCGAGCCTGCTGGAAATCGCGGTGTTCAGCGTGCGCGCCCTGTCACGGCTGTCGGGCGCGCTGGATGCGCGGCCGCCCGAGGCCGGCGATCGCGCGATCGGCGGCAATATCTTCGCCGGCATCACCCACCCTTTCCGCTCCACCTATCTCGCCAATGTCAGCCTGTTCATGTTGCTGTTCGCGATCACTTCGACCTTTCTGTACTTCCAGCAGGCAGCCGTGGTGCGCGACAATTTCCAGGACCGCGGCGCGCAAACCACATTTTTCGCCAGCGTCGATTTCGCGGTCAACGCGATTACGCTCATCGTGCAACTGTTCTTCACCGGCCGGATCGTCAGCTGGCTCGGCGTCGGTGTGACACTGGCGGTGCTGCCGGCCTTGACCCTGTTCGGCTTCGGCACGCTGGCGCTGTTTCCCGCCGTCTCGACGCTGGTGGTATTTCAGGTGCTGCGGTGCTCGAGCGACTACGCGATCGCGCGCCCGACCCGCGAGGTGCTTTACACCGTGGTGTCGCGCGAAGACCGCTACAAGGCGAAAAGCTTCATCGACACCGTGGTCTATCGCGGCGGCGATCAGGTCGGCGCCTGGGCCTATGCGCTGATCGGCATGCTCGGCTTCGGCGGGCCGGCCATTGCCGCAACCGCAATGGTGCTGGCCGCGGTCTGGTTTGTCAACGGGCTATGGCTTGGCCGCCGGCAAGACACGTTGGCGAAGCAAAAGGCCTAGCCTTTAGTTTTGCCGGCGTTGCGGGGGCCGCGGACATCGGCAACCTCGTCGATTTGTTCTTCGTAGTCGGCCGGCGTGAAATCCTCGTCCGGATCGTCGTCGTGGATCGGGTGCTGCGCAACGCCGCCGTCCTCCGACGGACGTTGGCTCGCCAGCGGGATGTCGTCGTCAGCCGGGGCTTCTTCGTCCGGCAACGAATCTGGCGGCAATGCGCTGGGGTCGGTGCGGCGGAGCTCACCCGGCAGGGCATCGGATCTAGGCGTCACCGAATCCGGCGGGGCGCTCGACTCGCGGCGTTGCGGCTGCGGATTTTTCGGCGGCATGGCTGGTCTCCTTTGACGCAACAACGCGCGCCTTGGAGACCGGTTCCGCTTTACCCGAACTCGCGTCGGCCGCGAGGCGCGTTGCAGCGCCTTATAGCCCTTTGGCGCCCATCGCCCGCGCAATCAGCGTCATGTCGCGCTTGCCGATGTTGATGAGGCCAAAGCGCAACTGATATCCCCGATTGGCCTTGCCGCGGGTCAATTCAAGGCGGTCGAGCAGCGGGGCGATTGGCGCTTCCTTGGCTTTCTTCCATGCCACATCGCGGCGAAATAACCAGAGGCCTTGGCCCAAGTCGGCCCGATATGGCTCGCGATCTTTGATGACGCCGATGGCGACCAACGATTGCAGCTTGTCCTTGCCGCCGTAGGCTGTGGCCGGCGAGTAATAGACGATCCGGTCGCCGGGCCGCACGCGCTTGAGCGGCGCCAGCTTGCCGTGGCCGAGTTGCATAAAGCCATCGGCGCGGCCGAGACGCACGTGCTCGGCCGAGGCGACCGCAAGCCAGTATTTAGCTTCGATCTTATCTAGCGCCATTTATGCAAATTCCAGAATCACCGCGTCGACCGCGAGACTGTCGCCCGGTCTGGCGTAAATTTTCTTCACCGTGCCGTCGATTTCGGCGCGCAGCACGTTTTCCATTTTCATCGCCTCGATCACCGCCACCGTCTCGCCGGTCTTCACCTCCTGCCCCTCCTTCACGGCGATCGACACCACCAGGCCCGGCATCGGGCATTGCACCTGTTTGCCGCTATTTGCGGCGGCTTTCGCCGGCATCAGCCGCGCGTAGGCGGCTTCCGAGGCGGTATAGACGTACGCCCTGGTTTCGATGCCGTGGAATGCCAGCGCAAAGCCGTTCGCAATGGCGCGCACCTGAACGGCAACGGTTTCGCCGCCCACCTGGCCGCGCCACACCGGATTGCCTGGCTTCCAGTCCGAACGCAAAGTGAGCGGCTTTTTTGCATCGGTGAATTTAACCTCGATCTCGCCATCGGCCCGCACGATCTCGAGACCGTGTTCAGCCCCGCTGAGCCACACCGCGCGCCTGCGCTCACGCGCGACACCGCGGCCCATCATCTGGCCGGAGATGCGCCGCTTGCGTTCGCCCAGCACGTGATCGATGGCGGCGGCGACCGCGGCCAGCACTTGCGCCGCCTCGCCCTCCGGCGTGACGGCGTGAAAGCCGTCGGGAAATTCCTCGGCGATGAAGCCGGTCGAAAGTTTCCCGGCGCGCCAACGCGGATGCGCCATCAGCGCCGCAAGAAAAGGAATGTTGTGGCGGATGCCGTCGATGGTGAACGCATCGAGCGCATCGGCCTGCGCGTCAACCGCCGCCGCGCGCGTCGGCGCGTGCGTCACCAGCTTGGCGATCATCGGATCGTAGAACAATGAAATCTCGCCGCCTTCGGTGACGCCGGTGTCGTTGCGCACCGTGATGCCGCCCTCGTTCCTCTCGACCGGTGGCCGGTATTTCACCAGGCGCCCGGTCGAAGGCAGGAAATTGCGGTAAGGATCTTCGGCGTAGATCCGGCTTTCGACCGCCCAGCCGTTGAGCTTCACGTCGGATTGCTTGATCGAGAGTTTCTCACCCGCGGCGATGCGGATCATCTGCTCGACCAGATCGACGCCGGTGATCAATTCGGTGACCGGGTGCTCGACCTGCAGCCGCGTATTCATCTCGAGGAAATAGAAGCTTCTGTCCTGCCCGGCGACGAACTCGACGGTGCCGGCGCTGTCGTAGCCGACCGCCTTGGCTAGCGCGACCGCCTGCTCGCCCATTTTCTTACGGGTCGCCTCGTCGAGCAGCGGCGACGGTGCTTCCTCGATTACTTTCTGGTTGCGGCGCTGGATCGAGCATTCGCGCTCGCCGAGATAGATGACATTGCCGTGCTTGTCGCCCAACACCTTAATTTCGATGTGGCGCGGATCGACGATGAATTTCTCAATAAACACCCGGTCGTCGCCAAACGAGGATTTGGCTTCGGACCTGGCGCGGGTGAAGCCTTCCGCCACTTCCGCCTTGAAATGCGCGATGCGCATGCCCTTGCCACCGCCGCCGGCACTCGCCTTGATCATCACCGGGAAGCCGATCTGCTCGGCAATCTTCACCGCCTCCTTTTCATCGGCAATGACGCCGAGATGACCCGGCACCGTCGAAACCTTGGCTGCCGCCGCGGCTTTCTTCGATTCGATCTTGTCGCCCATCGCCGCGATGGCTTTGGCGTTCGGTCCGATAAAGGCGATGCCGGCGGCGGCCAGCGCCTTCGGGAACGCCTCGCGCTCCGATAAAAATCCGTAGCCCGGATGCACCGCTTCGGCGCTGGACGCCTTGCAGGCCTCGACGATCTTGTCGATCACCAGATAGCTTTGCGCCGCCGGCGGCGGACCAATTGCAATGGCGCGATCCGCCATCTCGACATGCAGGGCGTCGCGATCGGCGTCAGAATAGACCGCTACCGTCTCGATGCCCATCTTGCGGGCGGTCTTGATGATCCGGCAGGCGATTTCGCCGCGATTGGCGATCAGAATACGCTTGAACATGCGGGAAACGCTTCGCCTTTTGCCCGGCCCACACTACTGGCTTGCCGCCGCGACCGCCAGCGCCCCGGCACAAACGTGCTTCGCCGCGCGGCTCCGCAACGCGCCCATTCCGGGCGGCGCGGGGTTTTTGCAAATTTTGCCTCCTACCGCACCTCCGCGGCAGAGCCTATATTTCCTGCGTGCTCAGACCGGCCCGCCCGCGCCGGCGCCATTTCCACGCATTGGGAGAATTGCCATGTCACTTTCGCTCGGCGACACCGCCCCGGATTTCGAAGCCGACACCACGGAAGGCAAAATTAAATTCCATGACTGGATCGGCGACAAATGGGCGGTGTTGTTTTCGCATCCGAAAGACTTCACCCCAGTCTGCACCACCGAACTCGGCTATATGGCACGTATCAAGCCGGAATTCGACAAGCGCGGCGTCAAGATTATCGGGTTGTCGGCCGATCCGGTCGACAAGCACTCCAAATGGAGCGACGACATCAAAGAAACGCAGGGCTTCGCCCCTAACTTTCCGATGATCGGCGACCCAGACCTAAAGGTGGCGAAGGCTTACGGCATGTTGCCGGCTTCCGCTTCGGGCGACCCATCCAAACGCACGGCGGCCGATAACCAGACCGTGCGCAACGTATTCGTGATCGGGCCGGACAAGAAGGTCAAGCTGATCCTGGTTTACCCAATGACCACGGGCCGCAACTTCGACGAGGTGCTGCGCGTGATCGATTCACTCCAACTCACCGCCAAGCATAAGGTGTCGACGCCGGCCCAATGGAAGCAAGGCGAGGACGTCATCATCGCCGGTTCGGTAACCGACGAAGACGCCAAGAAGACCTATCCGCAAGGCTGGAAATCGCCGAAGCCTTATATCCGTATCGTGCCGCAGCCGCGCGGCTGACGCGAAAAAAGGAATGTGCGACAAAGGGCGCGGATGCCATTGTCCGCGCCCTTTCGTTTGACCGGAGTCCACCGGAAATGACCGATCTCGCGAAACAACAGCCGCCCTTTGCCGATTTTCTCGGCCTCAAGGTCACGCACATTTCGCCCGAATGCGTGACCGGCGAATTGCCCGCCCGCGAAGAGCTCAACAACCGGTTCGGTATCATGCATGGCGGCGCCATTATGGCGCTTGCCGACAATCTCGGCGGCACCGCCACCACCGCGAACCTGAAAGACGGCCAGAGCACCACTACGATCGAGAGCAAGACTAATTTCTTCGCGGCGATTCCGATCGGCGACGTCGCAAAAGCAGAATGCACGCCGCTGCATCGCGGCCGCTCCACCATGGTGTGGCAGACCCGCATCACCCGCTGCGACGGCAAGCTCTGCGCGATCGTGACGCAGACCCAGATGGTGCTCGACCGCAAGAAGTAAGCAAGAACCGGTCAGCGCGGCAACGGCCGCGCCGCGGCGCGGTTGACCACATAGACGCCGGCGGCGGCGATCGCCATGCCGGCGATCGACAGCGCGTCGAGTTTCTCGCCGAACAGCAAATAAGCCAATAGCGCGGTCACTACCGGCACCAAATAGAACAGGCTGGCGAAGCCGGCCGCCGCCGAGCGGCGGATCAGCCAATACATCAATGCGACCGCGCCGAGCGACATCCCCAGCACGAGCCAGGCCAGCGCTAGCATCAACTGGGCGTTCCAGTGCACCACGCGGGTCTCGAAGGCGAAGGCGCCAAGGGCAAAGAAAACTCCGGCGGCGGCGTATTGCACCAGATTGCCGCTTCGCCAGTCGATACCGCCGGAGTAGCGCTTCTGGTAGAGCGTGCCGAACGTGATGCCGAGCAGCGACAAGACATTCGCGCTCCAGCCGAGCGGGCTGCCGGCGATCAGCAGACTGCGGTCGTTCAGGACCAAAGCAACGCCGATCAGGCCGAGCGCCAGGCCGAGCCATTGCGCGCCGCTCACTTTTTCCCCGAGCCAGCGATTGGCGACGGTCGAAGTCAAGATAGGTTGCAGCCCGGTGATCAGCGCCGAGACGCCGGCCGGGACTCCCTGGCTGATCGCGGTAAACACGCCACCCAGATAAACGCCGTGCACGAGCAGGCCGATGACAACGCTATGTCCGGCTTCCGACGCATTGGGCATCCGCGCGCCCGACCACCACACCAGCAGGGCGTGGACGAGGACGGCGAAGCCCATTCGCATCGCCAGGAAGGTGAGCGGCTCGACATATGGCAAGCCGTATTTGGCGCCGATGAAACCGGTGCTCCAGAGAAAAACAAAAATCAGCGGCGCGGCGCGCACCGCAAACTGGCTCAATGGCATGGCAAATCCCGGACGCGGCCAACGGCGGCTATAGCAGGTCCCATTATCGAGGGAACCAGCGCGCCTGCGTTGGATTGTCTTTATAAAGCGCGCCTGCGTTGGATTGTCTTTATAAATTGTCTTGAGGTTTTATCTCGATAAGGAGAATCGTCATGGCAGATCTGCACATTCGCTCCGGCTTGGCGCGCGAGTCGCAACCCGATCCTGAACAATCCCGCGGCACAACCGCCGCAACAAAAACCCGCCAGCCAATAATTACGGAACCGTAACGGGTCCTTCCGAATTAATTTAACAGCAGAAGGAGGACGCTCATGGCCAATCTCGACCCCAATCCCAATCTCGACCCCAATTCCCCCAATCGTGATCCCAACTTCCCCAGTCGCGATCCGCGTTTTGATCCGGCGGTGACGGCCGACCGGGGGTTCGCCAGCGGCTGGACGCTCGGCATCGGCGTTGTCGTGGTGTTGCTGATTGTCGGCTTCCTGGCCTTCGGCAACAACCATAACGGCACCGAGACGGCGAGCACGCCGCCGGGCGCGCCTAGCGCGATGAATCCGAAGCCGCTGTCGCCGCCGGCGACCGCGACCTTGCCAGCCGCACGCAACCCGGCCGAGACCAACGGCAGCGCGCCGATCAGCAAGTAAGCCGAGCCAAGTAGCGTGGCGCGTTATTTTTCAAAAGCGGGATCGACCGGCACGCGATAGCCATTCGCGAGCCGGTTGGTTTCATTTGCCATGCCGGTGACCGCCATCAACTCGCCGAACATTGCTTCGGTCATGCCCGCCTTGCGCGCCGCCGCGCTGTGGCTGGCGATGCAATAGGCGCAGCCATTGGTGACCGAAACCGCGAGATAGATCATCTCCTTGGTGAGTGGATCGAGCGCGCCCGGCGCCATGATCTCTTTGACGCTTTCCCAGGTGTGCTTGAGCATCGCCGGGTCCCGCGCCAGATATTTCCAGAAATTATTGACGTCCGGCGCGTTGCGCGACTTTTTGATGTCGTCGAACACCGCGCGCACGGCGGCCGACGCATCGGCGTAGTCAACCGGCGGCGGTGTCGTCATAGGCCTTTACCTCCTCAAAATTTCGCAGATTGTGTCACGGAGCGAACAATACAAACAACGGGGATAACCACCGCGTCCGGCGAGACGGCACACGCTGCAAGGCGTAACAACTTGGTGTCCCGATTTGATCCCGACCGCTGCAACAGGTGCACCATGGGTCAATTGCCCTCCGACGATGAAGTTGGCCGCCAGATCCTCAGCATTTTCGTGCGCAACCGCGTGCCGGCGCGCGGCACGCTCCGCCGCAACAATTTCTTCGACGTGCGCGATGGCGATTTCCAGCGCGGCCTCAACCAGGCAGTGAAAAACAACTGGATCGCGATCGACCGTCGCAACCGCTACCGCTACGAGTTGACCCCCGATGGCTACGCCGCCGGCCGGATGACCGAGCAGCAGTAGCGGCAACGTCCTGCTCATTCCCGCACTCGGGTCCGGCGGAGCTTGTCATCGGGCCGCGCCTCGCGCGGACCCGTTGGCCGGCCCGAGCACAGGCTCCAGCGGGAATCCAGAAAGCCAAAAGCACCGGGTCCCCGCTTTCGCGGGGACGAACGGAGAGCATGGATCGGCGTCTTATTTCACCGGCTGCACCAGCGGCTGGCTCTTCTCGACCACATAGGTGGCGATCAGTTTCATCGGCTTGTCGCCGGTCGCACCCTCGTTGTGGATCATCTTCATCGGGATCATCGACTGCTCGCCGGCCTTCACCACCTTTTCGGCCTCGCCGTCATGCATGATCCAGAATTCGCCTTCCGTCACCTGATAGAAAACGATGCCCGGATGAAAATGACGCCCGGCCTTGAAGCCCGGGGCGATTTCGACGACGGCGGTGACCACTTCGTAATTTGAATTGGGCACCTCCGCTTTGCCGACGATGGTGCGCTTGACCGGCGACGGCGACACCGGCGGATTTTGCTGCGCATAGACGGCGCCGCCAAGCGCGAACGCCGCGAGCGCGGCCACAATGAGCGATTTCTTCAGCATCGCGTTTTACTCCTTTTCTTTCTAAGCCGATTATAGGCACCCGTTCTCGCCCCGTCATTGCCGGGCTTGACCCGGCACTCCATGATGACTGTCAGCCGCAAAAGTCCCTTATATCGAGGGCTCCCGCGCTGACGTTCATCATGGATGCCCGCGTCAAGCGCGGGCATCCATGATGAGACCATGCCCAAGACCCCCGATTATTTCCATGGCAAGACCATCGTCATCACCGATGCCGCCAGCGGCATCGGGCGGGCCACCGCGCTGATTTTCGCGCGCGAAGGGGCGAACGTGGTGTGCACCGACATCAACGAGGACGGCGTCAAGCAAACCGCCGAGGCGGTCAACGCGATCGGCAGCCAAGCGCTGGCCTTGCGGGTCGACGTCACCAAACGCGCGGCGGTCAACGACATGATCGAGCTTGCCATCAACGGCTTTGGCCGCGTGCATTTTTTATTCAATTCGGCGGGCGCCGCGCTGCGCCGCTCGAAATTCCTCGACATCGACGATGATTTGCTCGAGCGCACCATCGACCTGAATTTCAAGGGTACGTTCTACGCCATGCAGGCGGTGCTGCCGCACATGCTCAAGAACAAAGGCGGCGTCATCGTCAATGTGGCGAGCATGGCGGTCAAACGCGGCGGGCCGAACACCTCGGTGCATTACGCCGCCGCCAAGGGCGCGGTGAATTCGATGACGCTCGGGGTCGCCCGCGAATTCGCCAAAGACGGCATCCGCTGCCTGTCAATCTCGCCCGGGCCGGTCAATACCGCGTTTGCAAAAGCCGCCGCGTCGTCGCCCGAGCTGATTAAGCGCTTCCTCGACGACATCCCGATGGGCCGGTTCGGCGAGCCGGAGGAGATCGGCGAACTGGTGTTGTTCGTGTGCTCGGATGCGTCGGAATTCATGACGGCGGATACCGTCTACATCAACGGCGGCGGTGGGTGGCGGTGACATGCTGTCACAGTTGGATGCGCGTCCTAACCAGTTGGCCGCGATTCATCGCCCGTATTCTTTAGCGGCGCCGGGTACGCCGTAGCTCATGCTTACGTCTCGCTATTTTGGCCGTCTTCCGACTCGGCGCGTAGCGCGCACTCGTAGGGCGCAAGAGCGAAGCGTATTGCGCCGTGGGCATGAATTGGCGGATTACGCCCTACGCGATTTGCGCGGACCCGTTGGCGCATTCACTTTGCGGAGGTGAGCTGGTTCGCGCGTGAAAGCGGTCGGTGACGCTGCAACGCCAGCATCATGCCGAACACAGCATGATTATGTCGTTGGTGGTACAGCCGCGCTCGAGGAAGGTTCGCCGAACCCGCTGCAGATTTCCCAAATTCGAACCCAATAATTCTTCGTTTCGCTATTGCCGACAAGCTTTGTATGCAATGAACTTGGTATTCTCGTGACCTGCCACTGAACTTTCATCCAGCGGCAGTTAGAGCCTCGGCTGATGTTACGCCTTCCGGCGCGGTGAGTGTATTGGCATAGGCTGCCGGGGTCTTGTATCCGAGCGAGGAATGCGGCCTGGCGGTGTTGTAGTCGGTGGCCCAGGCGCCGATAAGCTGGCGGGCCTGGTCGAGATCGATGAACAGGCTCTCGTTGAGAAGCTCGTCGCGCATGCGGCCGTTAAAGGATTCGA
>JBPCQM010000075.1:0-2579 GCA_050998115.1 Pseudolabrys sp.
CCCCCCCCCCCCCCCCCGCCCGGACGAGGCGGCGACCGTGCCGGTCGGCTCGCACTAAAGGACCAACCCGAGTCGAGCACCGCCATGCCCAATGACGTCAAAGCCATCGTATCGGTTGTCGTTCTCATTGCCGCGGCAATCCTTGCCTACTGGAGCGGCTCGCCGATCCGGCCGGAATTCTCGACCTATGTCGTCGCCACCGCCATTTTCATGGTGGCGGCGATGTGGATTTTCCCCGAGGCCGGGGTGAAGAAGGGCGACATTAAAAAGGCGCGTTGACGGTGTCGCGCCGCCGGTGCCCAATTTTAGGGCCGCGGTCCGGGCGCCCCCGCGCCCGGGCCGTTACCGCGAATTAATGCGTCTCGGCTCCGGAAAGCGGCAGTCCCCGCTAGGCACCCGGCTCATTCCGGTATAGCCTCCATGCAAAATAACAATAACGTCACCTACAACAGGGAGGAGTCCTTCGATGAGTTCTACACGCCGATCCGTACTGAAAACTGCGGCGCTGGCTTCCGCTGCAGTCATCACGGCGCCCTATGTCAGGGGTGCCTACGCCGCCGGTAAATTGACGCTCGGTTGCTGGGATCACTGGGTGCCCGGCGCCAATAAAGCCCTCGAAAAAATCTGCAGCGAGTGGGGCGAGAAGAACAAAGTCGAAATCCACATCGACTTCATCACCTCACAGGGCGAGAAGGACAAGCTCACCGCCGCCGCCGAGGCGCAAGCCGGCACCGGCCACGACATCATGTCGCACCGTGACTGGAACATCCGGATACACCAGAGCCAGCTCGAGCCGCTCGACGACGTGATCGCGGCGCTTATCAAAAAGAACGGCCCAATTAGCCCGGTCGCCGAATATCTCGCCAAAAGCAAAGGCGTGTGGCTCGGGGTCCCGACTGCGATCGGCAGCCAGGTCAAGCCTTGCTGCTCGCGCCTCGATCTTTACAAGGAACATGCCGGCATCGATCTGCGCGACATGTTCCCGAACGACGAATCGAAATATGATAAGGCCAAGACCGATAAATGGACCTGGGATCTTTATCTTGAGTCGGCGCAGAAGTTGCACAAAGCCGGCTTTCCGGTCGGCCTGCCGATGGGACAGACCTCCGACGCGGTCGATTGGGTCGGCGGACTGTTCAACGCCTATGGCGCGGTGTTCATCGACGCCAAGGACAACATCAAGGTCAATTCCGACCAGACGCGGCAGGCCATGGAAATGGCCCGCAAGATCATGGAAGTCAGCCCGCCGGAAGTCTTCGCCTGGGATGACGCCGGCAACAATCGCTGGCTGATCTCCGGCAAGGGCTCGGGCATCATGAATCCGCCGAGCGCCTGGACAGTCGCCAAGCGCGACAATCCGAAGGTGGCGGAGAATTGCTGGACGCACCCGGTGCCGAAGGGCCCGAAAGGCCGCTTCGTCGGGCAGCTTCCGCAGTTCTACGGCTTGTGGAAGTTCTCCAAGAACAAACAGGCGGGGAAAGATCTCCTGCAGCATATCTCGGAGAAGGAATCAGTCGCCCAGTTGGTCGCAGCCTCCAACGGCTATGACCTGCCGTCTTTCAAGAGCATGTACGACCTCGACACCTGGAAGACGGTCGAGCCGCCGGTCGGCACCGTCTACAGCTATCCACCGCGCGGCGACGAACAGACCTCGATGTTCGGTGCCCCGGCGCGTTCCGAAGTCGGCGCCCAGATGTACAATCAGGCGATCAACACCGTGATGGTCTCCAAGTTCAGTCAGGGTAAAGAGAAGCTCGACGACGTTATCAAGTGGGCCGAAAAAGAACTTGAAGGCACATTGCGCGCCTGAGCGGTCCGGCGCGCTTGAAAAATAATGGCATGCCGGCGATCAGCGCCGGCATGCCTCGACTCTAAAGCTAAAGCTTAACATCGGATTTGAGCCAACCTCGGATTGGAGCCATGGCCGACACCGTCCAAGCATGGAATGCGGCGACACTGCCGGGCAAAACCGCCGCGTCGGTCAAAAAAACCAGCCTGCAGCTTTTCATGCGACGGCGCTCGACCATTGCGTTGCTGATGTGCACGCCCCTCATCCTCATTGTCGCGTGCCTCATCATCTATCCGGCCCTCTATTCGATCTATCTCTCGATGCTGAACAAGGCGCAGACGCGCTTCGTCGGCCTGTCGAATTTCACCTATCTGATGTCGCGCGACACGTTCTGGATGGTGGTTCGGCAGTCGACGATCTTCGCGCTGTCGGCGGTGTTCTTTAAGGCCTTGATCGGGCTGATCACCGCGCATCTCGTCAACAACCTGCCGGTCAAGGGTCAGCGCAAATGGCGCGGCATGCTGCTGGTGCCGTGGGTGATCCCGCTCGCATTGTCGACGCTCGGCTGGTGGTGGATGTTCGATCCCACCAACTCGGCATTCAACTACACGCTCAAGAGCCTCGGCTTCGACTGGATCCCCTGGTTGAGCGACCCCTATTGGGCGCGTTTTTCTGTGATTCTGGTCAACGTGTGGTACGGCGCGCCGTTCTTTTTGATCATGTATCTGGCGGCGCTCAAATCCGTGCCGGAGCAGCTCTATTATGCGGCCTCGATCCCCCGCCCCACCCC
>JBPCQM010000121.1:0-8720 GCA_050998115.1 Pseudolabrys sp.
GGCAGAACCAGGCCATCGTACGGAGCATCTTCGGCATTCGTCACTCCACCCCCGCCGGCGGGCAAGCTGCCGGCAGCCAAGCTACCGGTAGCCTTGACGGCTTCCGCCCGGGCCGCGACTCCTAGCAGAACTCTGAAATCGGCGCGAGGCCGACCGAGCGTCTACGCCCTCGCCCGATTATTTAGCGGTTTTTCGCGAACGCCTTGGCCATGCTCCGGGCCAGATCACGCGGCTGGTTTTTCGGTTCACACTATCTACCGAATGGCCCCAACACCGGAACGGTTACGGTTTGCGGCCGAACCTCGCTTTCTCGAGGCTAGAGCCGAATGAGCCTTATCCGCCAATACTTACACGCCCCCGCTGACTAGGGCGCTTAATGGCGCAGTTCTGGCACGCCTTGGTTAGGCAGCGACGTAGGATCAAGCCTTTGTCCTCGGTCGTGAATGAGTAGGCAAGCTTTTGGCCGGCAGGACAAACGTAAACATCCTCCGCTGCCACATAGCGGAAGTCGGCGAGCCTCGTTCGATTAGCCGGTACTTCCATTGTTTTTCTGTGGTGTAGCCCACCGACAGGACAAGCGACGTTGTGCAATTACTGGTGGCCGGGGGTGGCAAGAGGTGCGCCGTGTCCGAGACAGAACGAAAGTATGCCTTAGAGTGCCTGCGCCTTGAGGCAGACTGTATGCAATTGGCGGGCGACATACATAGCCCTGCTTTGCAGTCGCATTTCCTTCGGATGGCGAGGGTATGGACCACCCTAGCGGATCGTGGCCGAGCACGGATGCCGACAACACGGGTTTACCCAGCCCACGCGCGGACTTCGCAACAATAGGCCTTCCAGCGCTCTAAGTACGAGGTTGTCGCGGGCCGTGATGTGCGAACTCGTGATGATTTGTTTCTTGAAGGCGTAGAGCCTGCGGTCGTTTGATCTCGACATTCGCGGCTGACATGTCGCTAGTGCGCCCTGGGTTGTTCACTCTTGCTTCGGCCTTTTGTATTGCCCTGAACCGCGGTCGAGGGCGGCGTCAAGAAGGCGTCGAACCGCTCCTTTACGATGGCGTAACATTCGCACGATGCCTTTTCGAGGCCGGCACGATCGAGAATTTGAATCGTCCCCCGACGATAGGTGATAAGGCCGGCCTTCTGCATCGATTGCGCTGCAAGCGTCACCGATTTTCGGTTGGCACCCAACATGTGCGACAAGAACTCGTGCGTGTATTGCAGGGCTTCGCCTTCGGCCCGATCATGCATCATGAGGAGCCATCGGCATATTCTCTGTTCCGTTGTATGCATGGCATTGCACGCAACAGACTGCTGAACTTGTGACAGCAGCGTCTCCGAATAACTGACGAAGAGATCGCGCACGTGTTCGCTGTGCTTGAATTCCGATTGCAACAATTTGATCGGGCAGCGAACCATGTCACCCACCAGTTGCACAAGACATCGATTAAAGGAGACGCGGCTGTACATAGCCGCGAACAGGCCGAATGCTCCTTCGCGCCCTATGTTTGAAGTCTCAATTGCCGAGCCGTTCTCCAAAACGGTCAAAAGTGAGAGGACGGTGCCCTGCGGGAAATAGGCGTGCTTGAGGAGGCCGCCCGCCTCGCAGACGACGTCACCAAGCTTGAGCGTGATGGGCTCAAGATGGGGTTCGACCCGCTTGAAGCTGGCAGTATCCAAGGCGCCGAGCAACCGGTTGCTCCGCGAAAGATCTCTTTGAACTTCGGACATTGCGATCTCGTCGAAGTGCTGGTGAAGTTGGGTTTGGCCCGGTTGCCTTACTGTGGTAGCTCGATCCCCAATAATCGGGTGCCCACTAACAAATCGAGCGTGCGCTATCGCACCGCTCACCTGGGCAGTTCAGCGTATTGTCCGTGCAGAGTCTGAGCAAAATAGCTCATAATTGCGTGCCCTCTCCGAATGTCCGAGGTTGGGGGTGGGACATTCTCGGATGCGCGGCGGGACTGATCACTGAGACTTAAGGGCGGTGGCTTTCACAGTGCGTGGCTGTTCGGCCAGAACCACGCTCAACAACGAGCTATGGACTTCGAGATGCCCGTTGTAATCAATGTGACCCGGTAATCGAGAGGTGGAGGTTAGGGCCTTCGCAGTTGGCGCATGTCTTGGAAGCAGAATCCTTAGCGGTTGATGTGCGGCGCTTCATGCAAAACGACGTTCAGCAATGAGGTGTGAATTTCGATGTGGCCGTTGTAATCAATCAAGCCCAATTTCCGAAACTTGTTCATGAAATGACTCACGCGAGAGCGCGTGGTGCCGATCATATCTGCGAGCGTCTCTTGGCTGATTTTCGCATTGATCGGCTCGGGGCGACCTTCCTTGCCAAAATTGGCCAGCAAAAGAAGGGCGCGTGCTAAGCGTTTCTCAGTCGAATTGAACAGTTGATCGACCAAGTCCGCTTCAACCCGCATAGTGCGCGCCAAAAGATGCGCGACGAAAAACTCGGAAAACGCTGGCTCGTCATGGAGCGTGCGGATCATGGCCGCCTTCTCCACCCGCATGACTTCGCATTCCGTCATTGCCGTGGCTGTTGCCAAACGCTTCTGCTGCGCGGTCAGGCATCCCTCGCCGCAGAACTCGTCCGACCCCAGGACTGCCACGATGGCTTCCTTGCCCTGATCGGAAACGACAGTGACCTTGACCTTACCCTTCTGTATAAAAAGAACACAATCCGCCGGGTCTCCCTGCAAGAAGATAACTTCGCCCTTCCGATGGTCGGATAGGGTTCGGCCGCCATTCACGGTGGCGAGAAACACCTTCGGGTCAAAGGTGGCTTTTGCTTTCCTGGCCATGTCCGATTCCCTCCGCAGCAGAGTAGGTTGTCTTACTCCAATTTCCAGTCAAAATATGGCGAGGCTGGCAACTGATAGCGTCTATAATGAAGAAAACCCGGCTAAGGGGCTAGCCGGGCTCTCCATCACAACATAGGCCGGGGCTGAGGGGGGTCAGGGGGGTGGCCTACGCTGCAAACTGCTTCGACGACTGTCGCGTCGATGCCTACCTGAATTTGACGACCCAGCTCGCCGAGTGCTCGCACACCGGGCACTCGAAAGTGCGGCGGTCGTAGTCCGGTTTCTCTGGCTCAATGGTGGCGAGCCACATTGGCGTCTTGCATGCGGGGCAGTTCGGCCGGTCGATAGTTTTCGACGATGTCCGCGTAAGTAGAAACTTTGCCATGATTTACCTCCCATTATAGGCGGGAGCGCAATCGCTCTCTCAGTCACCGAGGCCCGAAGCTGTGCCGGTGATGGCAATAGGCTAGGCTCGTCGAAAGAATGCCGTCTGTTCAAAAACGACCATTTTCAAACTAGGCCACCAGAAAATTCGCTTCGGTGCGGGGCCATGGAGCGCTGATCGCGCCGCCGCCGACGCGCGGACGAAGGTCGGCGGCGTAGCGGCACAAGCTCCCTTGAGCCGTAATTCGAGGCAGGATCGACGGGTTTTTGGCGGCGATAGCGTATTTCGAATGGCGCGCCGGAAGGGATTCGAACCCCTGACCCCCAGATTCGAAGTCTGGTGCTCTATCCAGCTGAGCTACCGGCGCCTGTTCCTATTATGAAGCGCGGCGCAACGAATCCGAAGGAAAAAGTCGCCGGCGTTCAGGCGCCGCGGCCAAATTGCCGCGCCAGCGCCTCGGTGCCGCGCGCCAGAATGCCGGCGTCGATGCCGACCGCGGTAAAGCTGGTGCCAAGCTCGATGCAACGCGCGGCAAAGGCGTTGTCCGGCGTCAAGATGCCGGCCGGCTTGCCGGCGGCGCGCACTCGGCGGATGGCGTCCTCGATGGCGGCGATTACTTTCGGATGGGCCAATTCGCCGGCGTGGCCGAGGCTGGCGGCGAGATCGGCCGGACAGATGAAGATGCCGTCGACGCCGTCGACCGCGGCGATTGCTTCAAGCTCGGCAAGCGCCTCACCGGTCTCGATCTGCACCAGCAGGCAAAGCTCGCCGGCGGCGGCTTTGGCGTAGCCCGCAATGCGGCCGAATCGGGTGGCGCGGGTCAGCCCCGAGACGCCGCGAATGCCGTGCGGCGCGTAGCGCATCGCGCTCACCGCGCGTCGCGCTTCGGCGGCGTTCTGCACATAGGGCAACAACAATGTCTGCGCGCCGAAATCGAGAATGCGCTTGATCAGCACCGCGTCGTTGCTGGCGGGGCGCACCACCGCCGACACATCATAGGGCGCCACCGCCTGCAGCAGCGGCAGCACCGAAAGAACCTCGTTCGGCGAATGCTCGGTGTCGAACAGCAGCCAGTCGAACCCGGCGCCGGCGACCGCCTCCGCGACATAGCTACCCGGCAGGCTGCACCACAGGCCGATCTGCTGGCGGCCCTCGCGCAGCGCGCGCTTGAAACGGTTTTCCGGAAGCTTCACGGAATGCGTGCTCAATGGTGGCAACAGAAATGGCGCGACCGGAGGGCCCGGACTCCTGACCCAGGTTCAAGGTCCGGGGCTGATGATTGAAAATACTCAATACGTTTGCAACCGAAGTCAATCTTGCACCGGCCCGGTCAACGCATCGGCGGGGTCCGCTAATTGCGCGGCGCGTCAGGCCCCAACACACGCCAGTTCCGCCATGCCGTCGAGAAACTCGACCTGCGGCCGCCAATCGAACTCATTGCGCAAACGTGAGGAATCGGCGGTGATGTGACGAACGTCGCCGAGCCGAAACTGACCGGTGACGACAGGGCTCGGCCCTTTCAGCGATTTCGAGAGCGCCGCCGCCATGTCGCCAACAGTGCGGGGCGTGCCGGAGCCGACATTGAAGGCGCGCACGCCAGCGTCGTGATTTTCGCAAGCGAGCACGGTCGCCGCCGCCACGTCACGGACATGGACAAAATCCCGGCGCTGGCGGCCGTCCTCGAACACTTTCGGCGCCTCACCGCGCCGCAAGGCCGACGTGAAGATAGCGGCGACGCCGGCATAGGGCGTATCGCGCGGCATGCCGGGACCATAGACGTTGTGGTAACGCAGCGCCGCCACCGAGCCACCGGCGACGCGCGCCCAGTTCGCCGAATAAAATTCCTGCGCGACCTTGCTGCTGGCATAGGCGTTGCGCGGATCAAGCGCCGCACTTTCGTCGACCAGCGCGGTCTCCAGAGGTTTGCCGCAGATCGGGCAAGACGGCTCGAACCGCCCTGCCGCCATTTCGGATTCGACCCGAGGCGCCGGGCGCACCGCGCCATGCTCCGGGCAACCGCCAAGACCTTCGCCATAGACGACCATCGAGCTCGCCAGGGTCAACCGTTTCACTTGCGCGCGCGCCATTCCAGCCAGCAGTTCGGCGGCGCCGACATCGTTCGACGACGCGTAGTCCGGCAAGTCGGCAACATCGACGCCGAGCCCTACCTTTGCCGCCAGATGAAGCACCGCTTCGACGCCGCGCAGCGCCCGATCGACCTGTGCCGGATCGCGCACGTCGCCCACCAGCAATTCCCAGTCCGTGTCCGGCTTTGCTTCGCCCGGCGCATGGACGTCAGGACGCAGGGAATCGAGCACGCGCACCTCGTGGCCGCGCTCAAGCAGCGTCTGCAGCACGTGCCGGCCGATGAAACCAGCGCCGCCCGTCAGAAGAACCCGCATGATCAGGCCTTTTTGCGTCTGAGTTCGCGCACCGGCCGTGCCGCGGCGATTTTGGCCGGCTGATCCGCAGGCTCGATCTCGCGCGCCTGGCCCGACTCGCGGCGCAAGCTATTCGCCAGGCGAATGAACGTTGTCATGATCTTCCAGGCGGCCGCCGCGCCGGCTACCAGATTGCCCGAGACCTTTGAAACGCCGCCCTGCCGGCGGCGATGATCGACCGGAATTTCAACGATGCGAAGCCGCGCCGCCGCAACACGCATCTGCATTTCGAGATTCCAGCCGTAGGTCATCTCCTGCATGCCGAGCGCGCGTAACTGGTTAACGCGCATGGCGCGAAACGGCGACATGTCGGTGAAACGCACCCCGTAGGTCAGCCGCAGCAGCGCGCCGGCCAATCGCCCGGCCAGGATTTGCTGTGGCGTCATGCTGCCGGCCTCGCGCCGGCCCCGCAAACGCGAACCCATAACGAAATCCGCCGAGCCGTCGGCGGCCGGCCCGACCACCTGGGCCATGAATTGCGGAACATCGCTGCCGTCGCCGTCGATGAAACAGATCACCTCGCAGCGCGGATCGACGGCATTCATCCCGGCGGCGCAGGCCCGGCCATAGCCGCGACGCGGTTCTGACACGACCCGGGCGCCCGCCGCGGCCGCCTCTTCCGCGGTCCGGTCAGTCGAGCCATTATCGACGACAATCACCTCGCCGACATTTTGCGCCAGTACCTCCCGCACAACGGCGGCGATCGGCTCCTGCTCGTTCAGACAGGGGATCACAACGCTGACGAAACACTCACCGGACAGTAGCGGCATTTCAAGCCTGCATCGCCAGGGCGCCGTTGCGCGCCCGGATGAATTGCCGCGTCGCCGGCGCGTCTCCCGCGCTCAAATGCGGCGCCGCAAAGTCGGGCGGCCGGCCCGCCAGCTCATTTTCCAGGACACGAAACGACGCCGCATCATCGACGTCGTACCAGCCCGGCACGTTGACAACCGGCAGGCCGATCTCGGACGCGCGCTCCAGCGTCAGCCGGTAGACCACGCCGGTACTCCACGGGATATCTTCAAACAGCCGCGCATGCGGGCGCGACAGGCCGATCAATGTGTAGCCGCCATCAAAGGCGGGGCTGAGCACTACATTGTCCCCCTGACGCACGGCGTCGACCGCTTCGCGCAGAATGGCCTTGGGCAAGGTCGGTGAATCCGAATTGACCAAAATCGCTCCGGCATAACCGGCCTCGAGAAGGTCGATGGTGCCTTGCAAGAGCCGCGTGCCGAAGTCTCCGTCGCTCTGCAAGGTCAGTCGAAACGCGCCGGGCAGCAGCGAACGCAGCGCGGTTTCCGAGCCGGCCGGCGTGTAGACGGCGCAGCCAACGGCGTCGCCGTCATCAGCCACGGATTGGATGGTCGCCGAAAGATCGCGAATGAAACAGCCGGATATAGCGGCGCATTCCTCGGGCTGCAGCGGCGGCGCCAGGCGCGTTTTGGATTTTCCAGCAACCGGCGTCTTGCAAACAATTGCAACGGCAACAGGCGTCATCACTTGAACCCTTATGCAACGCTCGCCAGCGCGCGGTTCAGATCAAAATAGAGCTCATCGACGTTCTCAAGGCCTACTGAAAATCGTAGCAGGTCGCCGGGACACGGAGACCCTTTGCCCTCGATCGAAGCGCGATGCTCGATCAGGCTCTCGACGCCGCCGAGAGACGTCGCACGCTTCCACAATTCAACGTCAGCGGCAACGGCGATGGCCGCCCTTTCTCCTCGTTTGACGCGGATCGAAAACATGCCGCCGAAACCGCCGGTCATCTGGCGCAGAGCGACATCATGGCCGGCGTGATCTTCAAGCCCGGGATAGAGCACCGCAGAAAGCGCTGGATGGCCAACCAGCTTGGCGGCAAGCCAGGCTGCGGATTTCGCCTGCTGCCGCACGCGCACGTCGAGTGTCCGCATGCCGCGCATCAACAGCCAGGCCTCAAAAGGTCCGAGCGCGCAGCCAAGCTGCGCGCGCAGTTTTCCGATCTCCAGCCAGTGCGACCCGCTGCGCGCCGTGGCGAGCGCGCCGGCAATGACACCGTCGTGCCCGTTAGGGTATTTGGTTGCCGAATGCATGACGATATCGGCGCCCAGGGACAGCGGCTTGGTGAAAACCGGCGTCGCGGCGGTTGAGTCGACACAAACGATCGCATCGACCTGATGAGCAATCTCGGAGATCGCCGCGATGTCGGTAACCGTCCAGAGCGGATTGCTCGGGGTCTCGATCCAGAACAGCCCGGTTTCACCCGGGCGCACCGCCCGGCTCACGGCATCGAGATCGGAGGTATCGACGAACGACACGCGGTGTCCATAGCGTCCGAGATCGCGCAGCCAGGTGCGGAAGCCATAGTACATGACCTGCGAGGCGATGATGTGTGTCGGCCGCTCCAGCGCCAAGACCACGCTGGTCGCCGCCGCCATCCCGGAGCCAAACAGGAAGGCTTCCTCTGCACCCTCCAGCGCCGCAATCAGACTTTCCGCCTGCTGAACGGAAAGATTGTCGGTGCGGCCGTAAACGTGACCGGCGCGATAGCCGTTGTCGGCATCGCGCAAATAGGTGGTCGCCATATGGATTGAAGGGACCGTCGCCTTGGTGACAGGCTCATGCACCCCGAGCGCCTGAGCGACGAGCGTCTGGGCGCTAAAACGCAACTTTGTTTGGTCGTCCATTGCAATATGTAACCTGATACGGTTTTAGGAGTTCCGTTCCAGGCGAAGTTTTTTCTCTCCGCGCCCCTCAAAAAAGACCAATTTCATCGCCGTCCCAATGCGATGGGGGTTTTTTCTCCAGCCGGAATGGGGTCATCCTGCCCCGGCGTCCAGCTTGGAGCGCGATCAAAATCCTCGCGCGACATATCTTCTGCGTTGATCTGGCGGGCCAAAAGGGCGACGAGCTCGATCGGCACCGCCACCGGCCGCTTGCCATATTCAGTGCGGAGCCAGCCAAACGAGCTGCTGTACGGCACGATGAGAAAGACCTTGAGATCGCGCGAACGCACTACCTGGCGGACGTAGCCGATCGTCGAGTCGTTGCCGTCCAAGACCGGCAATCCCAGCAAGTCGCCGACCAGTACCGCTTGGGGAAACCGCCGCTG
>JBPCQM010000237.1:0-4124 GCA_050998115.1 Pseudolabrys sp.
GTCGAGACCGACGAGCTCAAGGCGAGGCCCCGCACGGCGCTGCGCGACCTGGTGGCGTCGTTCGACCGCTGGCGGGCCAAACGCGAGGCGATGCCGCATACCGAACTCGCCGAGGTCGTGCTCGACGAATCCGGCTACACCGACATGTGGCAGAAGGACCGCTCCGCCGACGCCGCAGGCCGCCTGGAGAACCTGAAGGAACTCGTGCGCTCGATGGAGGAATTCGACAACCTCGCCGGCTTCCTCGAGCACATCTCGCTGGTGATGGACACCACCAGCGGCGAGGACGAGGACAAGGTCAATGTGATGACGCTGCATTCCGCCAAGGGGCTGGAATTCGACACCGTGTTCCTGCCCGGCTGGGAGGAAGGCCTGTTCCCGCACCAGCGAGCCTTGGATGAGCAAGGCCGCGCCGGGCTGGAGGAGGAGCGCCGCCTCGCCCATGTCGGCCTCACCCGCGCGCGAAAACGCGCCAAGCTCTATTTCGCCACCAACCGGCGCATCCACGGCATGTGGACCACGACGATCCCCTCGCGCTTTCTCGACGAGCTGCCGGAGGCGCATGTCGAGGTGAAGGAAGCGCGCGGCGGCGCCGGCATGTCGGGCTATGGCGCGAGCCGGTTCGACGACATGAATTTCGGATCCAATTATTCGACGCCGGGCTGGCAGCGCGCGCAGCAGCGCAAGGCGCGCGGCGAAAGAGGCGGCTGCGACGAGAATGGTTCTCCGTTGAAGACGGGCCGTCAAGGCGGCCCTGGTGCGCGCCGCGGCGAGGACTACGGCAAGCAAGGCATGTTCGCCGAGCCGAACCAGCTCACCTACGAGCGCGACGAGGATGAGGTGAAGGGCGAGACGGATTTTTCGGCTGCTTCTCCCTCCCCGTCTCGGGGAGGGTCGGCCGGCGCTTCATCACCCTCCCCCTTGCGGGGAGGGTCGGCCGCAGGCCGGGGTGGGGGTGCACAAAAACGCCACACCCCCCTGACCATCGAAGGCGAGCTGGTGGCGAAATCGACCGGCGCCGTCTCGGCCTATGCGGTCGGCGACCGGGTGTTTCACCAGAAATTCGGCAATGGCGACGTGACGCTGGTGGACGGCAACAAGCTCACCATCCGCTTCGACCAGGCCGGCGAGAAGCGCGTGGTGGACAGCTTTGTGGAGAGGGTGTGAGGCGGGCGGGGCGGCGTTTCAACAAAAGCTCTTGACGTCGAGACGTCTTTCGTGTTCCTGTTTTGTTTTCAGTACTGGGGCGAAACATCTTGGCACAAGCACCTGGCAGCATCAGGGACTCCATTTTTAGCTATCTGAGGACCATCGGCGGCGAGGCGTCTCTAAAAGAGATATCGCTCGCCGTGACCGCGCGAATGGGTGCAACTTCTCCGTCCTCTGTTAGAAGCTATCTAAATATAAACGTTGGCAAGACTTTTGAGCGAACCGGCCGTGGCCGGTACCGATTGAAAGCGAACGCGGACGAAATTGAGTCAGCGCGCGTCTTCAAGACCGACCTCGATCCTGTTGCCGTTGTCGGGAAAGCAAAACTTTATCATGCAGACTGTTTTGATTGGTTGGCTTCAGAGCCTGCATCGTCGATACATGCATGTGTGACTGACCCGCCTTACGGCCTTGTTGAATACACTGAGATCGAGCAGCAAAAGTTGCGAACCGGCAAAGGTGGTATCTGGCGAATCCCTCCTTCGTTCGATGGTCATCAGCGCGCACCGCTACCACGTTTCACCGTCCTTGATGACGATGATCGCTCCGAACTCTTCGCATTCTTCAAAAAGCTTGGCACATTACTAAATCGCGCGCTGGTCCCTGGTGGCAACGTCGTTGTGGCGAGTAATCCTCTGCTAGCGCACATTGTGGGATCGGCTATGTCGGAAGGCGGACTAGAAATAAGAGGAACGATCGTCCGTCTTGTTATGACGATGCGTGGCGGCGACCGCCCGAAGAACGCTCACAAAGAATTTTTTGATGTAAGTGTCATGCCGCGTTCGATGTTCGAACCGTGGGTAATATTGCGCAGGCCAGTCGAAGGCCGCGTACAAGATAACCTACGTCTTTATAAAACGGGCGGCTTCCGACGGCCCTCGGACGAACGGCCATTCGGCGACGTAATTCGTTCTAGGCCAACACCTAAAGTGGAGCGTGAGATTGCACCCCATCCCTCCCTCAAGCCGCAGGGGTTTCTCCGCCAGTTGGTTCGTGCGGCGCTACCGCTTGGCGAGGGCTTAATTTTAGACCCTTTTGCGGGATCCGGATCGACGCTCGCTGCGGCCAACGCCGTAGGATATTCGAGTGTTGGTATTGAAAATGATCGAAAGTTTATAAAGGTTGCAACTAAAGCAATTGGTAAGCTCGGATCACTTCGCGATGTAGACCCACTGTGATCGCAATCGTTTAATACCGGCGGCTCCAAGGGTTGAGGTTTTCGTACCGAGAGCGCTTCGGGAGTTGTTCCTAAAATCGCTAACTTTGACTTGGCCAAGATAAACCTCAGTGAATTTCATCGGCTCACGGTCTTGCGCGGGCTCTGTCTTGTGGTCGGTTTTATATACGAAAACGCACATCCATTGATTTCGACCGCCATGAGTATCAACGGCACCACCCTTCTTGCGAGTGCTCTTGATCTCAATTCCGTCCGTGCCGGAGGCAATCGAGTTGTTGACGTAACGCCCCTGAACAATCAGATCGGGATGGCCATTAAAGTGCTTGTTTTCGACGAGCACGCGCGAATGCTTAGCCATTGACGCAGTCAACATGTCTGAAAGCATACCCGACATTGCGGCAGGCCGAAGCATGTCGTCCAAGCGATGCAGACCTTTACCCAAAAGAAGTTTGTTCACGTCATAAAAGAAATCGTAAACGTCCTGCATCGCCGCATCGAAATCTTTGAGCCGCAGCGTGAAAGGCAACGAAGCGCCTTGATTAAAGGCCGTCGGATCAAGTAGCTGTTTCTTTAGTAGCTGTTTCTTTAGCGGCATAGGATTTCCATATGCCGCCACCATAACGCGATTTCGTCAGCTTGCCAGCCTTCTCCATGTAATGTGGCTAGCGGACTTGCCTTTAACGCCGCGCGCTCAAGAACCAGATGGCATTCTGACATGATAAAGCGTGCGACGTACGAAATATTTGAAATGCTCGGCTACGCGCTTTGCGAGCTCGCTTTTAAAAATTGTCGTGGGCCGTTTGCGTGGTCTTATCGGGCCGGCTGCTGGTGCTATGGCAAGGCGGCGAAAATCCTTCCGCCGTGACTAAGCCCAGCCGTCATTCATGGCCCGGGACAAGATCGGCCGTGACGGATAAAAGCGGCGCGCTGCTCGACAACCTGCGGCGCAAGCCGCGCGGCTGCGTGATCTAAGCCAATCTCCGCGCAGCGCGCGTGCTGGAGTCCGCTTAACTACGCGCCATTTCGGCGCAACACCACGATCCGGTTGGTGTTCGTGCCTTTGGCGTTGTTCGACACGCCCCAGCAATTCGCGGTCTTGGTGAATTCCTGCTGATTGACGATCACGCCTTGCCGTTCGAACGGCAGTCCTTCCGCCGCCTGCCACACCAGTCGCTCCAGCAGCACCTTGCCGCCACGCACCTCGCCCACTTCGAACGCCAGATAACCGCCGGGCTTGAGAACGCGCGCCAGCTCGCGCAGCGTGCCGCGCACAAACGCGGTCCAGGCCTCCTGCGTTCGATGCATCGCGATCTCGATACGCGAAAGATCAATGCCCGCGAACCAGCAGCGCAGCCAGTTATCGTCGGCATATTGCACGGTGTCGAGGAATGGCGGCGACGTGACGACCAGCGCGACCGAATGATCGCGGATGTCCGGCGTATCGTGCGCGGGCCGGACGTAAAATTGCGCTGGCTGTTGTTGTTGCGGCGGATAGCCGTCCGACAGCAGCGACCTGGACTTCTTCAGGATAAGATCGATGACATTACGCGGCGGTGGCTGCCGGCCCTCGCGCTCGTTGATCTTGCGCTGCGCTTCAACGCCGACAGCCTGAGTTGGCGGCATGGTGCGCCCGGAGAAAAATCCCGGCGAATGGCCGGTCAGCCGATTGATGGAAACCATCCTGATCCAGTCGACCACCGGATCGGGCGCTTTGTCGTCGAGCGGCGCGGCCTGCAAC
>JBPCQM010000287.1:0-11265 GCA_050998115.1 Pseudolabrys sp.
GGATGGCAAACATCACATTGAATGATGCCCTGATTCTCCCTCACCGCATGAACCAAGCGCCGGATGGAATTTCGGAAAGGATACGTGTCCCGACCAACACTTCAAGAAATGGCTGCCACTGCAGTTATCTCGATCCGCAAGTCGGGATCCGCTAGTCGAGCTTCCAAGCAGGCGCGCGCTGGAGGGTTAGCCTTATCGATCCACTGGTCGTACAGCTTATTCATGGCATCAAAATCCATGATGTTCGGCAACAACACATTGACAGCAAGCAATTTGGATTTGTCGGTGCCTGCCGCCGTAAGCAGCGCGTCGATCTTGGAAAGGACCTGCTCGGTTTGCCGCTCCAGCGATCCCTTTCGGTCATCGGCCACCTGCCCCGAGATGTAGACAGTTTTGCCATGCACGACCACTTGGCTCATTCGCGGCCCGGCTTGAAATCTTTTAATCATCGTCCCTCTTTCCGGCTCTGTTGGTTTGACGACACTAACGGGCTTCCATCAGCAAATTCGGCAAGAAGCTCACCAGCCCAGGAAATGCGATCAGGATCCCGATGTTGACAAACAACGCCGCGACAAATGGCAAGACCTCTCGAGCCACCACTTCCAGCTTTTCTCCTGAAATCGATGCCGAAATGTACAAGCACAATCCAACCGGTGGCATCAGCAGCCCGGTCGCGGAATTCAACATCACAATGATCCCGAAAAACACCGGATCGATGTGAAGCTGGATCAGAAGCGGCAGAAATACCGGAACGATCGCGACAACCGTGCTCGCGCCCTCGAGAAAGATATGCAGCACGACCATTATGATGTTGAGAAGGATCAATATCACGACCACGTTTTCAGTCGTCCCGGTTAAAAGGTCAGTAATCTTCTGCGGTCCCTGATTGATGATGAGAACCCAGCTGAAGGCGATCGCATTTCCGGCGATAAAGATGACTCGGCTCATAGAAATGGTTGCTTCGCGCCAAGCTTTAGCGATTGTGCGAGGCGTCAGTTCCCGATAGCCCACAAGTCCGACAAGCAGCGCGTAGACCGCAGCCACTACTCCCGCCTCGGTGGCTGTGAAAACGCCGCTTAAAATTCCCCCCAGGATGATGACCGGAGCAACTAGCGCCGGAAAGGCCCATGCGCCCTGACATAGCAGGAGGCGAAATCCGGCGACCGGCTCGCGCGGAAATTCGCGCCGCCTCGCAATCGTATAGGCAACGATCGCGAAGCTTCCCGCGACCATGAGCCCGGGAATGAAGCTACTCAAAAAAAGCCGAGCCACCGATACATTGGCAACCCACGCGTAGAGAATCATAGTGATGCTTGGCGGAAACAACATCCCGAGCGAGCCGGCCGCCGACTGTAAAGCCGTAGCAAAGCCGCGGTCGTAACCGCGCTGAACCATGCCGGGGATCATGATCGAACCGATCGCCGCGGTATCCGAGACCGCTGATCCTGAGACGTCGGCAAAAAATACGCTGGCCACGATGTCCGCTAGTCCGAGGCCACCCCTCATCCAACCGACCAGACCGTTGGCGAAGTCAACTAGCCGCTTGGAGATCCCGCCGTAAGCCATCAGCGCACCGGTGAGCATAAAGAGCGGGATCGACAGCAGGACGAAATTGTTCAAACCATCGAATAAGCGAATGGGATAATTGATAGTCGCGACAAGCGCGCCGCTCGCGAGCGCCGCAATCGTGATGGTGCCGAGTACGATAGCGACCGGAACTCCAATGACGAACATCACTAAGGCGGCGACGGTCACAAAAGCATAGATATTCAATTGGGCGAGCCAATAGCCCGCACACCCGACGAGCACGAGAACCGCGATTGTTAAAAATGACGCGGCGGAGATTCGGATCCGCGTCGACATTTCGCCGAGATGAAACAGCAGCATCAAACTGCCGCCGGTACCGAGCGCGAGATACGGATAGGTCATCGGCACATTGAGTGATAGCGACGGCTCGGTCGCGACTGAAGCGATCTGGAATCCGAGTGTTGCTAGCGTGGCGAAATACGCGAGTGACACCAGTTCAGCGCCGAATTCTGCCTGAGCTCGAAAAGGCGGCGGCGCCATTTCCATGAAGACTGTGATGCGGGGATGCCCGACCTCACGGATGGTCATCGCCGCCCCAAGAAACACCCACCAAATGAAGAGGAAGTCGCCGAGTTCCTCGAATGCCGGCGGCACTTGCGCGCCGGCAAATCGTAAAACGACCTGTGAAAAGATCAAAATGACGACGGCAATGCCGGTTACCCCCGTCAATACGTGAAGTGCTCCCGTCACTTGTTCGAGCAGGAGCGTCCACGCCTTTTTCACTTACGGCCTCCTCGTCACCTGCCCGACGGCTCCTTCATCAGCCAGCCGCGAGGATCTCCTTCACGAGAGGAGCCAAAACGGGCCCAGCATCGTCGATCACCGGCCGCGTCGCAGTTCGGAAGCCAGCAATGTCCTTCGGTTCATTGACCACCATCCCCTGCTTTCGCAGGAAATCAAGCGAGGCGTCTTCATCCTTGACCAAAAAATCCCGGCCTTTTTCGGTTGCTGTTTTGCCCGCGTCGTCGATCGCCTTGCGAATATTTTCTGGCTGTTTGTCGTAAATGCTTTTGTTCATCACCGAAAATGCGAACGACGCGATGTGGCGAGTAAGCGAAAGATATTTTTGAACCTCGTAGTACTTTTGTACGCGAATCGTCGTCGGCGGGTTTTCCTGCCCGTCAACGACACCCTGCTGCAGCGCCGTATAGAGCTCGCCGAAATTGATCGATTGCACCGAAGCGCCCAAGGCTTGGAAGGTGCTGACGAACACTTTGCCCGGTGGAACGCGGAGTTTAAGACCCTTGAAGTCGGCAACGGTCTCAACCGGACGACGATTGTTGGTCACGCTGCGCATACCGATATCGATCCATCCTAGGAAATGAAATCCGGCCTTTTCGCAATCTTCTTTGATCTTTGCGCCTACAGATCCGTCCTGCCATTTGTGCGCATCCGCTAGGTTGCGGAACATGAAGGGCAGATCCATCACCGCTAGAGACGGTACATATTGCTGAAGCACCGGCCCGTTCACGGTGATATCGAGTGTGCCGAGCTTGACTGCTTGAGCGAGCGCCGGATCCTGTCCGAGCTGAGCATTCGGATAGATTTCGACCTTGGCGTCGGAAATCTTTTGGGTCAGCGCATCCGAGAAGTTTTTAGCCCAAAGATTGCCCTGCCATTCCTGAGAGCCGGAATGCCCCAACTTGAAAGTGACGGGAGCTGCAGTAGCGATCGGTGAGTGGAGAACGGCGGGTGTCACCACCAGCGCGCTGGTAGCTTGCATAAAACGGCGTCGCGAAAGCGTGGCGTGCGAAAGCAATTTCTTGCTCATAATTTCCTCCCTAATCGACTAGGTTTGATTTCCACTGAACGAACGAAACACCCAAAGCAGACGGCAAAGCCTCAGCCGGCTTTTTTGATAAGCGCGGCGGCGCTGCGGGTCTGTCGGGGGCGCACCATCTTGTCGGCCTCGCCTTCCATTGATTCAAGCGTCAGAAGTCCCATCGCGCCGGCCAGATTCCACCACGAATGGTCGGCTGTGCGCACGATGTAACACTCGGTGCTCAGTCCGATATGTTGACCTTCTCGCGAATGTCCGAGCGCGATGTGCGCGATTTCTTCGGGCAATCCGACGACAAGACAAACGTGCGCGCCGAACACCGAATGACGCAGCGATGCTGAGCCTGTCTGCGATGGGTCTTCATTCCATCGTTTGAGATTTCGCGGGTCGAATTCCCATGCCTTGCCGACATCGTGCACAAGCGCGCCGGTCAGCACGATGTCACGGTTGACCGATACTTCTGGGAACGACGTTTCAAATTCGTCTACGATCTTCATCGCAAGATGGGCAACCCCGCGCAAATGGTCGGCTTGATTCCCGCGTTTGAGCGTGAAGACTCCTGGATTCCCCTCGCCTGGAATGTCGCGGATTCGTTGAAAGCTCGATTCGCAAAGCGCGTGAGCCCAAGCCTCGATCGCTTTCGTTCGTAGCGTGGCATCGCCAATCTGTTTGATCTCGGGCAAATCTTCGACGACCGAAGCTCGTACTTCATCGGTGATTGCTCGCTTTAATTTGCCAGCTTCGTAGTTCATGGCGACGTCCTCCTGACGGATACATTGTGGACCCAGATGCTAACTGCCTCTAAGGGTTCGGGGTCATTGAAAAGCCACGACCAACCCATTAAAGTTTTCTATGGATGCTCGGAAATCTACGGCGTTTAGAGGCTTTTTACTGGGCGGCCAAGCTCGGCGGCTTTGGCGTTGCTGCCCAGCATCTCGGCATAACGCAGCCCTCGATTTCCGTTCGAATTAAAGAGCTCGAACGCGAGGTCGGCACCAAGCTGTTTAACCGTTTCGGCCGAACGGTGCGGCTCAGCGATCCGGGCATTGCGATGTTCGACTATGTCGAACGGGTCCTGACCTTGATGCATGACCTTGAAGGACACATCGCACGGCGCGGGCCGCTCCGCGGCCTGATCCGATTGGGTGTCCCTGACAGTTTTGCACTTCTTTGTCTTGCCGATTTTCTCAAAGAACTCGATCGCGATCACCCGGAATTAAATGTTGCCGTCACGGTCGATAACAGCCGAGCCCTGGGTCAAAAGCTTGAGGAAGGTACGCTGGATGTGGCGATCATGGCTCAGCCACAAAACACCAAGTTGTTTCGAACCGAGTTTTTGGGGTCGCAAGTTGTCGCCTGGGTTGCAAATCCAACGTTCCAAACTTCTTCAAAGCCGTTGTATCCAGGCGATCTAGTCGGAAATCAGATCGTAACGAACCCCTCTCCGTCTCCGACATTTTCGCTAGTGATGGATTGGTTTGCCGACAGTCGGTTCGTTCCGACACGCTTAAGCACATGCAATAGCGTTGCTATCATTATTGGTCTGGTGACAGCAGGCGCGGCGATCAGCATTTTGCCCCTCTGCATCATTCAGGAACATCTCCGTAACAGGACCCTCATGGCGTTGGATTTCAGTCCGCCGCTTCCAAAAGTCGACATGTTCGCCGCTTTTCCGAAGGCTTCGATCAGCCGAGCTATCCCTGAGGTTGTAAAATTGGCACGAAAAATTTTGAGTAACAGCGGCTTCGTGGAGAGCTAACGATGACCGCCTGACGGTAAACTGTCATTAGCGGACATCGAGCGTAAGAGAACGGCAGTCAAAGAAATTGGGGACCAAAAATGCATGACATTCACTTCAAAAGTCGTCCGTCATGACCGAAGTGTTGCAATTCCAACAAGGCGGCTACCGATTCATCAAAGGCGGTTTTCAATACTCGATCGGCGTCGCCGCCGAATCGGGCTACGAGATCGTTCGTGCTCGATTTGCGAAACCGTTGGGATTAGCGGAGGGACTTGGGCGCATCGAAGCCCACATCAAGGCCTCGGATCGTCCAATTTACGCGTTTTGCGCCTGCGAACTACGCTCGCCAAAGCCGTTCGATGACGCGGGCTTTCTCGCGTTCAACCGAGGCTACATTGAACCGCTTCGACGTTGGGGCATCATCAAGGATGGCATCAACCCGGTCGCCCGCAGTAATGTCTGTCCAGCGGTGAATCCGCCTTTGGAGCCAAGCTGCTATGCATTCTCCTACACGATACCAGCCGAGCCCGCTGCGCCGCCGAGTTTCGTCATTGCCGGAAGCGGCGAGGCACGAGGAGGACAGGAGAGCTATCGCGAAAGAACGGTTCGTCTCGGCGACCGGTCGCCTGACGCGATCCGGGAAAAGGCGCGTTGGGTACTCGGCGAAATGGAACGTCGGATGGCTGCGATGGGATACACTTGGGTCAACTCAACGGCAACGCAGCTTTATACCGTTTACGACATCCATTACATCCTAGCAGACGACATCATTGGCCGCGGCGCAGCCGACGCGGGACTGACCTGGCAATTTTGTCGGCCGCCCGTTGACGTTCCGGATTTCGAAATGGACGTGCGCGGTGTTCGGAAGGAAATCATTATCGCCTAAGTTCGAATACTATCGTCATAATTATACAACCCTTCATCGACCAATTTGCTACGATCAATGATCCCGAACCAGCGATACTTGTTCGACATCCCACCCGACGTGACTTACCTCAATTGCGCTTATTTATCTCCATTATTGCGCGCAGTCGTCGAAGCCGGCCATATCGGCGTCGATCGCAAGCTTCATCCCTGGACAATCGATCGCCGAGACTTCTTCAATGACCTTGAGGACGTGCGCGCCTTATTTGCGCGGCTGATCAATGCTGTCACCGACGACATCGCGATAGTGCCGGCGTCGAGCTATGCCGCGGCGATTGCGGGCCAAAACCTGCCGTTGCGAAAAGGCCAGACTGTAATTGTCCTCGGACGGGAGCATTTTTCCAATGTGTACCAATGGAAAATGCGGTGCCGCACCGTCGACGCCGAACTCGTCATGATCGACGCGCCAGCCGAGGACGGCTGGACCGGACGGATTATCGATTCCATCGACCAGCGTACTGCCGTTGTCGCCGTCCCGCATTTCCATTGGCATGATGGCAGTCTGGTTGACGTTGAAGCGGTCTCGGTCGCGGCGCGCGCCGTCGGCGCGGCCTTAGTCCTAGATGGCACGCAATCAATCGGTGCGACGTCGTTCGATGTCACGCGCGTGAAGCCCGCGTTCCTATTCTGCTCGGCCTATAAGTGGCTGCTTGGCCCCTACGGCATCGCTTTCCTCTACGCCGATCCCGCGCATCAGCACGGCGTGCCGCTCGAACATCACTCCTATAATCGCGCCGGCGCATCCGAATTACAGAGCAATTCCGGCTACAGCGACGAGTTCATGCTTGGCGCGCGCCGTTACGACGTGGGCGAACGCAGCAACTTCATCACCTTGCCGATGCTTAAGATCGCCTTGCGCCAGCTTCTCGAATGGCAGCCCGGCAATATTCAGCAGACGCTGGCGCCGTTAGTCGCCGCGATTAATCAGCGAGCCAGCGATTTCGGCCTAATCGCGCCGAAACCAAAAACCGGCGCGAGCCATTTCACCGGCCTCCGCTTTCCGTCGGGCATTCCCCTGACGCTCCAAAGCGCACTGGCCGATGCCAATGTCCATGTCAGCCTGCGCGGCGATGCGGTGCGCGTTAGCCCCTATTTATACAACACGCCGGCCGACATCGACCACCTGTTTGACGCGCTCGCGCGAGCCCTTGGAACGGCGCCAAAGGCCCCCTAACATCTTGCACGTGTAGACAGCGGAGCATATCGTTGAAACGCATGATCGATCTCTCCAGCGACACGGTGACAAAGCCCACGCAGCCGATGCTGGCCGCGATGATGGCGGCGTCGGTAGGAGACGATCAGCGGCAGGAGGATCCGACCGTCAACGCCTTGCAGGACAAGGTTGCCCGATTGCTCGGCAAGGAGACGGCCATCTTTCTACCGTCGGCGACGATGGCAAACGAGATCGCGCTGAAAGTTCACACCCAACCTGGCAACGAGGCGATCGTCGAACGGTCCTGCCATTTCGTCACGTCGGAAGCCGGCGGGGCCGCATTCCTCTCTGGTGTGATGTTGCACATGATTGAGGGCAAACGCGGAATCTTCACACCGGAACAGGTCGAGGCTGGTGTTCGTCGCGACGATCCGCACAATCCGCGCACGCGTGTCGTCTGCGTCGAGCAGACCTCTAATCGTGGCGGCGGGGCAATTTGGCCGCTCGATACATTGCGCGGCGTCGCGAATGTGGCACGCCGACACAATCTCGGAACGCATATGGACGGCTCGCGCTTGATGAACGCGGTCGTCGCCTCCGGCATTCCGGCGCACGAACACGCTCGTGGCTTCGATTCCGTGGCCTTCTGCCTCACCAAAGGGCTTGGCTGCCCCATCGGCGCGTTGTTAGCGGGCGACCGTGAATTTATCCATCAGGCGCGCCGATATAAGCATCTGTTCGGTGGGGCCATGCGCCAGGCAGGCTACGTCGCGGCGGCTGGCATTTACGCGCTCGATCACAATGTCGAACGGCTGCGCGAGGATCATGCCAATGCGGTCTTGCTTGCAAAGCGCCTTGCCGCTATCGAGAAAATCAAAATCGACGCCGATCACATCGAAACTAATTTAGTTTATTTCGACGTTGTCCAAACCGGTTTCTCCGGCACTGAATTCGTCAGTCGCCTAATAGCGGCGGGCGTGCGCATGACGTCGTCCGCCGGCCCGACCTTGATCCGCGCGGTGACGCACCTTGACGTATCCGGCGACGACATTGAAGAGACCTCGCGCATCATTGCCGAGATTGTGCCTCGCCAAACTCATGCCGGCTCTTCAAACAATGCACGGAGCGAAGCTGTCGGCGCTTAGCCGTGACAAGTGATCGAACACGTGACTGTATCATTCGATTCAATCCAATGGGGGATTCCATGGGCCAAGACCGCGACGTAACCAGCCGACTTTCGCGACGCAATTTCTTAAAGAGCACGGCAACAACAGGCCTTGCCTCCGCGGCGGGTGCATCGATTGCCTCTCAAGCAAATGCCGCGACCTGCGGCGAATTCGCGCTCGACAAGATCAAGCGCATGTCGGAATTCTCGGTCGGTGCGCGCCAAGGCGTGTTTCCATTCGGTTATCTTGACAAAGACAACACGTGGACAGGATTGTCGACTGAGATCGCACGCGAGGTGCACAAGAATATCGAGAAAGAACTCAAGACAAGCATCAAACTCAATCTTGTCCCAGTAACGTCACAGACACGCATTCCGCTCCTCGTCAACGGCACTGTGGATATGGATGCCGGTTCAACGGTGGTGACACAGGCCCGCAACAAGATCGTCGACTTCAGCATTCCCTTCCTCGCCACTGGTCTCGATCTGCTGCTGCCAGCCGATAGTACCATCAAGAGCTGGAAGGATCTGGCCGGCAAACGAATGGGCACCGTTCAGGGCGGATTCGATTCCGAGCTATATGCCAACCTCAACAAGGCTGGAAAGCTCAACCCTCCGGTAGAGATTGTGGCGTTCCGCGATCAGCCCGACGGCTTCCAAGCTTTAGTCAACGGTGCCGTGGTCGCCTATTCGTCCGACGGGCCAATTCTTGCCGGCCTCCGCGCTCGCGCGACGAAGCCGAACGATTGGAAAGTGATCGATCCGGAAATCTCGTCGGAACTTTACGCATTTGCGGTGCGCCCAAACGACTCTGCCTTCCGCGAGCTGGTCAATGCTACCTTCGTCGACCTTTTCGGCTCTGGTCGGTTCATGGAGCTGTATAATCAGTTTCTCGGCCCGAGCAGCCAGGTTCCATTGCCGTTCGACGCCAACATGAAGGCGCTTGTCTATATGTACGCCTTGCCGAAATGATCTGACTTACGAGCTTGATCCGCGGTCCGCGCGGATGAAAACCGTGCGGCAGGTGTGTGCGCGGCGGGACAAGTTGAAATGATCTACACCTTCGATTGGGCGGTTCTTTGGCGCGAACCTTATGGCGGCCTGATCATCGATGGCTTTAAGACAACGTTGTACCTGTCGCTGACCGGGTGGATCGGCGCGCTCATTTTCGGGACATTAGTTGGCTTCGGGCGAACATCCAGCGCATGGCCTATTCGCGGCTTATGCACGGCCTATGTCGAAATTCTCCGTAATATCCCAATCCTGCTGCAGCTTTTCTTCTGGTACTTTGCCTTCCCCGCTATGCTGCCGCGTGATATCCGAGTTCAACTCTATTCATTTGGCTGGGAGACCGGCGCGGCAATCGTCGCTCTCGCGCTCTACACGTCTTCACGCGTTGCAGAGCACATCCGTTCGGGCATTCGTTCGGTGGAAGCCGGCGTCAGGCTGGCTGCGCGTTCAACCGGGCTAAGCAGGCTTCAAACCGCCCGCCACGTTACCGCTCCGCTGGTGTTCCGGCTGATTACGCCCAGTTTGACGTCAGAATTTCTTACGATTTTCAAAAGTTCTTCGGTCGCCATGACCATCGGGGTCGCGGAAACCACTTTCGTTTCGCAGCGAATTGGCAATGCCACGTTCCGTTTTATTGAAGCGAGCACCGAAGCAACTGTCATATATCTCGCGATTGCCGGCTTGGTCGCGATGTTTGCAGGGTTGTTCGAGCTTCGTCTTCGGGTGCCCGGCCTGATGCGCCGGGAGACGAATTGAGATGGACCTCGCCATCGATAATGCGGCCTTCATCCTGCGCTCTTTCACGCTCAATCTGCTTCTCGCGGCGATTGCCATCCCGATAGCACTGCCGATCGCAGCGCTGTTCGCCTTCGGCCGCATGTCTCAAAACAAGCCGATTTATTATCTCGTGACGGTCTACGTGAACGTACTGCGTAGCATGCCGCTCATTATGGTGATGTTCTGGTTGTACTTTCTGGCGCCTATCGTGCTCGGACGACAGACCAGTGCCTTCAATGCGGCGCTTCTGGCCTTGGCGGTTTTTGAGATCGCTTATTTCACAGAGATCATCCGCGCCGGCATCCAATCGATTCCGGTGGGACAAAAATATGCCGCACTATCGAGTGGAATGCGTCCCTGGCAGGTCGCGACGCGCGTTATCTTACCCCAAGCGATACGACGCATGCTGCCGTCTCTAACGACGCAGAGCATCATCGCGCTGCAGGACACCACGCTGGCAAGCGTCATTGGCGTTCTGGAGATCAGCGCAGCAGCGACAGTGCTGAACTCTCGCGAGGGTAATCCCGCGCTATTCTACTCGCTGATCGCGGTGATCTATTTCATCGTCTGTTATTGCCTGTCACTGACTGTCAGGTGCCTGGAGCGCAGGCCGATATGACCAACCGCGACGCTATCATTGAGGTCAAGGACGTCCACAAACGGTACGGCAAAATTGGCGTGCTCGCCGGCGTAAACCTCAACCTCTGCCGTGGTCAAGTCACCGTGGTTTGCGGCCGCAGCGGCTCAGGCAAGAGCACGCTGCTACGCTGCATCAATGGACTGGAAAGCTTCCATCAAGGCGAGATTCGGGTTGACGGCATTTCCGTGCTTGATCCGCGGACCGACTTGAATGCATTGCGTACCAAGATCGGGATGGTGTTCCAGCACTTTTACCTTTATCCGCATATGAACGTGCTGAGCAACATCACGTTGGCGCCGCGCGTGGTGCGCAATGAACCTCGCGCAAAGGCCGAGGAGCGCGCGCGGGCGCTGCGAGTGCAGGTTGGCCTTCCGACCAAGGCCACGAGCTATCCTGGTGAGTTGTCTGGCGGCGAGCAGCATCGCGTCGCGATCACACGCGCCATGGCAATGGGGCCCGAGGCCATCCTATTCGACGAGCCCACGTC
>JBPCQM010000253.1:0-3845 GCA_050998115.1 Pseudolabrys sp.
GTTTCTCGATCTCACGGGCTGAATTCCATGGCTGCTCTTGTTCCCACCGCCGCGGCCGCGTCCCTGACGCAAGGCGCCGCCGTGTGGATCACGGCCGCGGCGACCGCGGTCGCCACTGCGGCCGGGAGCTATCTCGACGCGCGCCTGTTCGGTCCCGGTCCGCAGAAGCAGGAAGGGCCGCGTCTCGACAATCTGCATGTCCAGGCCTCGACCGAGGGCGCTCCCATCCCGGAGATCGCCGGACGCGCGCGGCTCGCCGGTCAGATCATCTGGGCGACCAAGTTCAAGGAAGTCGCCAAGACCGAATCGAGCGGCGGCGGCGGCAAGGGCGGCGGCGGTTCGACGGTCGAAACGACCACCTACACCTATTATGCGAATTTCGCCGTCGGCCTCTGCGAAGGCGTGATCGACCGGATCGGGAGGGTCTGGGCCGACGGCAAGCAGCTCGACATGAGCGGCGTCACGATGCGCGTGCACAAGGGCGCCGCGAACCAGGCGGCGGACTCGTTGATCGAAGGCATCGAAGGCGCGGAGAACGCTCCGGCCTATCGCGGCACAGCCTATGTAGTCTTTGACAACCTTCAGATCACGCAATTCGGCAACCGCCTGCCCCAGCTTTCCTTCGAGGTGTTCCGCCGCGTTTCGCCGTCGGACGGTTCCGGCCTCGAGGACATTATCCAGGCGGTGACCTTGATCCCAGGCGCGGGCGAGCGCGTCTACGACACGATTGTCCATACCCGCGATCTCGGCGGCGGGGCGACGACGCCGGAGAATGAATTCGCGGGGCAGGACACGGCCGATTGGAACGTCGCGCTCGACGACCTCGAAGCATCGCTTCCGAACGCCGGCGCCGTTCTGCTTGTCGTGGGCTGGTTCGGCGACGACTTGCGCGCGGGCAATTGCACGATCCGGCCGGAGGTCGAAGTCACCGCCAAGACCACCACGCCGAACTCCTGGAAGGTCCACATGCTGACGCGGGATGCCGCGCTGGTCGTGAGCACATTCGATGGCCGCCCCGCCTACGGCGGCACGCCGTCGGACGATTCGGTTGTCCGCGCGATCCGCGACCTGAAGGCGCGGGGCCATACGGTGGTCTTCTATCCATTCGTGTTCATGGACATCGCCGAGGGCAACAGCCTCACCGATCCGTGGACCGGGAACGCGGGACAACCGGTCTATCCCTGGCGCGGGCGCATCACCTGCGATCCGGCGCCGGGACGGCCCGGAACCGTGGACAAGACTTCCGGAGCGACCTCGCAAGTCAATTCGTTCTTCGGTGCGGTCGCCACCTCGGACATCACCGTCTCGGTGAACGGCACCACGAACGTCGTCGTGACCGGCTACTCGGGACCGAACGAGTGGAGCTTCCGGCGCTTCATCCTGCATTGCGCGAAGCTCTGCGCGGCGATCAACGCCATCGACGCCGGCGCAGTCGATGCGTTCCTGATCGGCTCCGAGCTCAAGTCCTTGACGATGGTGCGCGACGGCGCGACCAATTTCCCGGCCGTGGCGAAGATGAAGACCCTCGCGGCGGACGTGAAGTCGATCCTCGGCGCGGGCGTGAAGGTCGGCTACGCGGCCGATTGGTCGGAATACAACAATTACAATCCGGGAGATGGCACCGGCGATCTCTTCTTTCACCTCGATCCGCTCTGGTCCGACAGCAACGTCGATTTCGTCGGCGTCGATCTCTATGTGCCCTTGTCCGATTGGCGGGACGGCAATGCGCATCTCGACGCCATCGCCGGCGCGGCATCGATCTACGATCTCGATTATCTGCGCGGCAACGTCGAAGGCGGCGAGAACTACGACTGGTATTACGCCGACGCGACCGCGCGCGACACGCAGGCCCGCACGACGATCACGGACGGCGCCTATGGCAAGCCATGGGTGTTCCGCGCCAAGGACTTTCGCAACTGGTGGCTCAACCAGCACTACAACCGGCCGGGCGGTGTCCAAAGCGGATCACCGAGCGGATGGACGCCGCAATCGAAGCCGGTCTGGTTCACCGAATTCGGCATTCCTTCCATCGACAAGGGGACCAATCAGCCGAACGTTTTCTATGATCCGAAGTCGTCGGAAAGCCTCTTTCCTTATTATTCGCGCGGCACGCGCGACGACCTGATCCAGCGCCGCGGGATCGAGGCGATGGTCTCCTATTGGGGCGTCAACAATCCGGTCTCTTCGGTCTATGGCGGTCCGATGATCGAGCTGCTCGCGGTGTGGACATGGGACGCGCGGCCCTATCCGGCCTGGCCGTCGCGGACCGACGCCTGGGGCGACGGCGACCTCTGGCCCTTCGGGCATTGGCTCAATGGCAAGGTCGGACTCGCCGATCTTGCTGCGCTGGTGGCGGAACGCTGCAAGCGGGTCGGGTTCACGGACTACGACGTGACCGCGCTCGCCGGCATCGTGGTCGGCTATGTCCGCGACCGGCCGATGAGCCCGCGCGCCGAGATCGAGCTGCTCATGAATGCCTTCGCCTTCGATGCGGTCGAGAGCGAGGGCGTGATCCGGTTCCTGCCGCGTAGCCGCGCGGCCGTCGCCGCGTTCGACCCCGAAGATTGCGTGTTGTCCGATCAAGGCGATCTCGTGAAGCTCACGCGGGCGCAGGAGACGGACCTGCCGGACATCGTTTCGCTGACGTTCATCGACGCGAGTGGAAACTACGAGCCGGGAACCGTGTCCGCGAGCCGGATCGCCGGCTATTCCGAGCGCAAGACGGACGTGACCGTTCCGCTCGTCATGGACGAAATCCAGGCGCAAGCCATCGCCGACCGGGCGCTCGCCGAGGCATGGATCGGCAGGGAAACCTCGAAGCACGCGCTGCCGCCGGACCAGATCGCGCTCGACGCCGGCGACGTGATCAACCTCATCATCGACGGAAAGGCGCGCGAGTTCCGCCTCACGAGGATCAATGACGCGTGGGCGCGGTCAGTGGAAGGACAGCGGGCCGAGGGCGCGATCTATTCGCCGCCGCTTCCCGGAAACACCGTCCCGGTGTTCGATCCGCCCCCGGTTTACGGCCGCGCAATCCTCGAACTTCTCGACCTGCCGATGCTGCGCGACAGCGATATCGGTTTCGCGCCCTATGTCGGCGCGTCGGCTTCGCCGTTTGCGGGCATCACGCTGATGGACAGCGCGACGGGCGACAGTTTCGCGGTGGACACCATCCTGCCGATCCGGGCGACGGTCGGCGAGACGGTCTTCAATTTCTACTCCGGGCCTATCGCGTATTTCGACACGATCAACACGCTGCGCGTGAAGCTCTATTCGGGCGAGTTGGCGAGCGCGTCCGAGGGCACGGTGCTTGCCGGGCGGGCGAACGCCATCGCGATCAGGAACGCGGCCGGCGATTGGGAGATTCTGCAATTCTGCACCGCGACGTTGGCCAGCGCGGGCGTCTACGATCTCACCAAGCTGCTGCGCGGCCGTCTCGGGACCGAGCACGCCATGCAGTCGCCGGTTGCGGCCGGCGCGCGCGTCGTCGCGCTGGACGGCGCCATCGCGCAGATTCAGGCGGCGCTCGCGGAACGCGGTGTGGCGCGGTTCTACAAATGGGGACCAACCAGCCTCGATCCGTCGGATGTCGCCTGGCAACAGGGCACCTTCACGGCGCGCTGCGTCGGACTGATGCCGTGGTCGCCCGTGCATGTCGCCGGCATCCGCAACGGTGCGGGCGACCTCTCGATCACATGGGTTCGGCGCACGCGTTACGGCGGTGTTTGGACCGACGGAACCGACGTGCCGCTCAATGAGGAAAGCGAGCGTTACGAGGTCAATATCCTCGACGGCTCGGATGTGGTCCGGACGCTTGTAGCCACCTCGACGGCGCTGTCCTACAC
>JBPCQM010000200.1:0-13327 GCA_050998115.1 Pseudolabrys sp.
AGCATCCGCATCTGCGAAGGATCAACGTCGGCGCGCCGAGCGGGCAGGTATCGACGCCGGCGCCGGCGCCGGGGGTCACCGGGCAGGACTGCAAATATGGCCCGGTCCCGGCGCTTGGCGGGCATACAAAAAAGACCAGGAAAGAGTGTCAAGAATCCTTTTCCCGGGCACAGCGCAGAACGAAGGGGTGCGCTGCAGAACCGGGACCATTTCAGATATTGAATTGGAAAGGTCCCGGATCTGCGGTGCGGCACCATAGCGTGTCGAAGACGCGCGTTAACGCGCTGATGACGCCGCACCGCGTCCGGGACAAGATAGAATTTAATCAATCGCCGCATGAGCCGGCGCGCCGCCGCCCTGCTGCTGCGGCGTGCGCGACTTGCCGATCACGAACACCAGCGGCATCACGATGATCGTCAGCACCATCATTAGCTTGAAGTCGTTGGCGTAGGCGATCACCGCCGCCTGTTTTGTCACGATCGCATCCATCATGGCGCGGCCGGCGTCGGTGCCCATGTTGAGCACCGAGGCGACGTCCGGCATCTGCAAAGCCTGATTAAACGGCGTCACGCTTTCGCCGAGTCGCTCGTGCATGTAGGTAGTCTTGCTGGTGAGATTGGCGATCATCATCGAAATGCCGATCGAGGAGCCGATATTGCGCAACAACGTGGTCAGCGACGTTCCGCTGGTGCGCAGATGATGTGGCAGCGTGGTGAAGGCGACCGAGGAGACCGGCACAAACAGCAGGCCGAGCCCGACGCCCTGGATGACGCTGACAATGACGATGGTCTGCTGCGATGTATCGGTGGTAAAGCCGGTGGTCGCGTAAAGCGTTCCCGCCGAGAGCATCAAGCCCAGCAGAATTAAATAACGCGCCTCAATTCGCCTCATCAGTTGCGCGGCGCACATCATCGTAAACATGGTGCCGACGCCGCGCGAACCGAGCAGGATGCCGGCAGTCAAGATCGGGTAGCCGAGCAGGTTCTGCATGAACGGCGTCACCAGCGCCATAGTGCCGAACAGCACGACGCCAATCACAAACATAAACAAGCAGCCGGCCGCGAAGTTGCGGTCCTTGAACATCTCGAAGCGGATGAACGGACTTTCGGCGGTCAACGAATGCGCGAAGAAATAGTAAAAGCCGGCAATCGAGATCAGCATCTCGGCCCAAATTTCAAAGGCGCCGAACCAGCCGACCTGCTCGCCGCGGTCGAGCATCAGTTGCAGCGAGCCGATGCCGATGGCGAGCGCGATGAAGCCGAACCAGTCGAACTTCATGTTCTCCAGCTTCTTGGTTTCCTCCATCACGATCATCAGGCCGAGCACGGTCAGAATACCGACCGGCAGGTTGACCAGAAACACCCAATGCCAGGAGTAGTTGTCGGTCAGCCAGCCGCCCAGCGTCGGACCCATGATCGGACCCAGCATCACCCCCATGCCCCAGATCGCCATCGCCTTGCCGCGCTCGGCCGGCGGATAGGCGTCGAGCATCACCGATTGCGACAGCGGCACCAGGGCGGCGCCGGCCATGCCCTGCAGCAGGCGGAACAGCACCATTTGCTCGATGTTCTGTGCCATCGCGCACAGCACCGAAGCGACGGTGAAGCCGCCGGCGCAGATGATGAACAGCGTCTTGCGGCCGTAGCGGTCGGCCAGCCAGCCGATCGGCGCGGTCATGATGGCGGCGGCGACGATGTAGGAGGTCAGCACCCAGTTGATCTGGTCGAGCGAGGCCGACAGCGAGCCCTGCATGTAAGGCAACGCCACGTTGGCGATGGTGGTATCGAGCGCCTGCATGATCGTCGCGGTCATGCAGCAAACTGTCACCAGCATGCGCCGCAACTCGGGAGACAAAGCGCGCGCGGCGGTCATCGGTTTTAGCTCACTTGTTATCTTGCGGGCCGCTGTTCACGAACGGCAGCCGGCTGTGGTGGGTGTCGATGTCGACATTCACGCTCATGCCGGAACGCAGCAGCCGCAGATCCTGGTCCTTGTCGAACACGATGCGCACCGGAACGCGCTGCACCACCTTGACCCAATTGCCGCTGGCGTTTTGCGCCGGCAGGATCGAGAATTGCGCGCCGGTGCCGGGACTGAGCGCGGCGACGGTGCCGCGGAAGCTGCGGTTCGGGAAACTGTCGACGTCGATGGTCGCCTTCTGACCGATCCGCAGGTAGGTGATGTCGGTTTCCTTCGGGTTGGCGTCTACCCACGGCGCGCTGTCGTCGATGATGCTAAACACCGGCGAGCCTGCCATCACGAAACGGCCGAGCTGGATGCTGTCGACCTGCGTCGCGGTGCCGGAGATCGGCGCCCGCAACGTGGTATGGTCGAGATCGCGTTGGGCCTGGTCGAGCGCCGCCTTGGCCTGCTGATAGGCCGGAAATTGTTCGAGCGGTAGATCGGGATTGCCGAGCAACTGGTTGAGCGAGTTCTGGCGCTGCTGCGCGGTGAACTGCGCCTGCAATTGCGCGGTCACCATGCCGGCGGTCGCAGTGTCGACGTCGGCTTGCGAGCCGGCCAGTGTCTGCACCAGCTTGGTCTTGCGGTCGACGTCGCGCTGCTTGAGCTCAACGTTCTTCTGCGCCAGATCAGCCAGCATAACGAGCGACTTCAGATTGCTCTTGAGATTGTTGAAATCGGTGCGGGTACTTTCCAGCTTGGCCTGCACTTGCGCCAACGCAAGCTTGAACGGCTGCGGGTCGAGCGCGAACAGTTCGTCGCCGGCGTTGACGTGCTGGCCTTCGTGCACCGCGACGGTTTCGACCTTGCCGGAAATATCCGGGGTCACCAGAACTTTCTGCGCGCCGATGAATGCGTTGTCGGTCGAGACGTAGCGGCCGCCGGTGAGATAGATGCCGAGCCCTAGCACCACGGCGAGCGCGGGAAGGCCAACCAGCAGGATGAAGCGCAGCCGCTTGCGGCCAAACTGCGCGACCAGTCCGCTTTTCTTTTTCGCTGCCGGCGCCTCCGCGGCGGTCTTGGCTTCCGGGGCGGGCACGATTTTCAGGGCTTTATCACTCATGGCGTTCAACCATTGGCGGCTTGTGGGGTCGTGGCGTTGCGGGCGATGGCGCCGCGAAGATTGGTTCTGACGGATTCGAGGTCGTTCAGCATGCGCTCGATTGTTTTTTGATCCAGACCTTCGAGCACCGTCTCCATCATCTCGGCGCCGAGCACGTTGAGCTTGTCGAGCAGCGGCTTGGCGGCGGCCGTCACGAACAACCGGTTGGCGCGCCGGTCACTCGGGTCGGGCTTGCGCTCGATCAGACCGCTTTCGGCGAGGCGATCGACCAAACGCGTCAAACTGATGGGCTGGAGGTCCAGAAGTTCGGCGAGTTCGGACTGCCGCAAGCCCGGGAACCGGTCGGCCCGCATCAGCACGACCCACTGCGCGCGAGAGATGCCAAAGCGGCGGGCATGCTGATCCGCGTAGGTCCGCAGCAATCGCGCTACATCCATGAGAGTAAAGGCGAATTCACGTTTGATCGGCTGCTTGGGCATTGAGTCCCCGTCTCTTACGTAAGCTTATGATAAGCTAGCTTATCATATTGACAAGGCCAATTTTGCAGGCCTGCCCTGCCGGTGACGCGGGGCAGTGACGGCCGTTCGGTCGTCAGGCAAAGTTCGCGGACTCGCCAAAGGGAATCCACTTCATGGAGATCGGGTTCATCGGCCTCGGCAATATGGGGCAGCCGATGGCGCGCCGGCTGATCGAGGCGGGCCACAGGCTCACGGTCTACGACACCCGCAACGATGCGGTGACGCCTCTGGTCGCGCTCGGCGCCAGAGTCGCTTCGTCGCCGCAGGATGTCGCCGACCGGGCTGAGACCGTGATGGCGAGCCTGCCGGAGCCGCAGATCGTCGCCAAAGTGGCGACCGGTGACGGCGGGGTTATTCACGGCAAGCGCATCAAGCGTTTCGTCGATCTTTCCACCACTGGGTCGCGGGTCGCGATCGAGATTGCGGCGGCGCTGGCGAAAAACAACATCGTGCAAATCGATTCGCCGGTCAGCGGCGGCGTTGCCGGCGCGGTCAAGGGCACGCTGGCGGTGATGGTGTCGGGGCCGCCCGCCGATGTCGCGATGGTGAAGGAAGCGCTTGCGGTGTTCGGCCGCGTCTTCGAGATCGGCGACAAGCCGGGCATGGGCCAGACCATGAAGCTCGCCAACAACGTGCTGTCGGCCTGCAACATGGCGGCGACCTGCGAAGCGGTGGTGATGGGCGTCAAAGCGGGACTCGATCCTGCCGTCATGATCGACGTCATCAATTCGAGTTCGGGACGCAACTCGGCGACACAGGACAAATGGCCGAAGGCGATGCTGCCGCGCACCTTCGATCTCGGCTTCACCACTGCGCTGATGACCAAGGACGTGCGGCTGGCCTTGCAGGAAATGAAGCAGCTCGGCGTCACCCATGACATCATGGACGCGGTCGGCCGCGCCTGGGAGCTGGCGTTTTCCGAGATCGGTGCAGACCAGGATTTCACCACCATCGTCCAGCCGGTCGAGCGCCGCGCCGGGCTGACCGTTGGCAAAAAAGCTTGAGGGACTGCAATGAGTGACCTGCACGAGATCTACGCAATCAAATACGGCCAGCACCAGCGCAAGGCGTCGGAAAATTTCATCGGCGGCGACCCGCACGAGACCTCCGATCCGCTGGCCTATTACGTCTGGGCGGTCGTGGGACCTGGCGGCCCCTTCATCGTCGATACCGGCTTCGACGAGGAAGTCGGCCGCCGCCGCAACCGCCCGATCGGCCCGCCGGTCGCCGAAGGCCTCAAGGCGATCGGCATCGCGCCCGACGGCGTCAAGAACGTCATCATCACGCATCTGCATTACGACCACAGCGGCAACACCGCGCTGTTTCCGAACGCGCGCTATCACTTGCAGGATTGCGAGATGGAATACGCCACGGGCCGCTGCATGTGCCACGCGATGCAGAAGGCGCCGTTCGAATGCGATTACATCGTCGAGATGGTGCGCAAGAATTACGCCGGCCGCGTGCAATTTCATGACGGCACCAGCGAGTTGGCGCCCGGACTTACCGTGCACAAGATCGGCGGCCACTCGAAGGGCCTGCAATGCGTGCGGGTCAAGACCAAGCGCGGCTATGTGGTGCTGGCCTCCGACACCGCGCATCTTTACGCGCACATCGACCAGGCGCGGGTGTTTCCGATCACCTACAACGTCGCCGACGTGCTGGAGGGTTACCAGACGCTGAAGAAGCTGGCGTCCTCGCGCGCCCATATAGTGCCGGGGCATGACCCGAAGGTGCTGCAGGAATATCCCGCGGCGAAGAACGGCCTGGAGAGCTGGATCGTGCGGCTCGACGCCGAGCCAAAGGCGCTCATCGCGTCTTGATCTCGGCGCCAAGATCGACGCTGCTCTCGCGGCCTACTTGCGCATAATGCGCGTCGAGAAAACGCCGCGCCGCGCGCTGGCCGAGCTTGCGCAGCAGTTCGAACGACTCGTAGTCGGTGCGCAGCTTGCTGGCCGAGGAGAATTGTTCGCCGAGCCCTTCGAGCACGATGCGGTGCACGTTGATACGCCGGTATTGGCCCTCGCCATTGCCGCGCGGCAGCCGGCCCTCGTCGATCAGCCGGTTGATGAAGTCGATGGCGCGCAATTCGACCAGCAGCGAGGCATTGAAGCTGATCTCCTGCACCCGGCTGAATATATCGCGGTTGGAATGCGGCACCTTCTTGCGGATGGTCGGGTTGATCTGGACGATCAGCACGTCTTCGGTTGCGGTCGAACGGAAGAACGGAAAGATCACCGGATTGCCGAGATAGCCGCCGTCCCAATAGGGCACGCCGTCGATCTCCACCGCGCGAAACACCGTCGGCAAACAGGCCGACGCCATCACCGCCTCGGCGGAAATATTGTCGCGGGTGAAGATATGCAGTTGCCCGGTCTGCACATTGGTGGCGGCGATGAACAGTTCGCGCGGATCGGCGCGCAATTTGCCGAAATCGACGAAGCGCTCGATCAGGTCCTTGAGCGGATTGATGTTGAGCGGGTTGAAGTCATAGGGCGACAGCAGGCGCGACCACGCCGAAAACCAGGTCTGCACCGGCAGGCCTTCGGCCGGCAGCAGCGAGAACAGCCGGTCGGTGACGGCGCGTTGCACCGCCGGCAGATCGCCGCCGAGGCTGGCCGCGCGCCAGAAATCGTCGAGCCGCTTGCGGGCTTCCTCAGGCCCGCCGCGGCCCAGCCCGTCGGCCAGCATCACGGCGTTGACCGCGCCGGCCGAAGTGCCGGAAATGCCGTCGAACGAGAGGCGCCCATCGGCGAGCAGGTGATCGAGCACGCCCCAGGTGAAGGCGCCGTGCGCGCCGCCGCCCTGCAGCGCCAGGTTGACGCGTTTGGCAGTGTCGGGCCGCGGCGCCGGTTCGCGGCTGAGCGCGCGGGCGATCACACCGATCACTGCGCCGTCCAGCCGCCGTCGATCGAGTAGCTGGAGCCGGTGATGGTCGAGGCGTCGTCGCCGGCCAAAAACACCGCGAGCGCGCCGACGCCTTCCGGCGTCGAGAACTGATGCATCGGCTGCTTCTCCGAGAGCAGTGCGATCTTGGCGTCGCTGACCGACTGGCCCTTCTGCTTGGCGCGCGCGTCGACCTGCTGCTGCACCAGGGGCGTCAGCACCCAGCCCGGACAGATCGCGTTGCAGGTGACGCCGTTATTGGCAGCTTCGATCGCCACCACCTTGGTCAGGCCGACCAGGCCGTGCTTTGCCGCCACATAGGCGACCTTCTCCCCGGAGGCGACCAGGCCGTGCGCGGACGCGATGTTGATGATGCGGCCCCATTTGCGCGCCTTCATGCCGGGCAGCGCCGCGCGGATGGTATGAAATGATGACGACAGGTTGATCGCGATCACGGCGTCCCACTTCTCGATCGGAAAATCCTCGATCCTGGCGACGTGCTGGATGCCGGCATTGTTGACCAGGATGTCGAGCGCGCCGAATTCCTTCTCGGTCGCCTGCACCAGGGCGGCGATCTCGGCCGGCTTGCTCATGTCGGCGCCGTTGTGGCGCGCGGTGACGCCGAACTCCTTTTCCATTCCGGCGCGCAGCTTGTCGATCGCGCCGGCGTCGCCGAAGCCGTTGAGCATCACGCTGACGCCCTGCGCTGCAAAAGCCCGGGCGATCGCGAGCCCGATGCCGGAGGTGGAACCGGTGACCAACGCGGCTTTGCCTTTCAACATGGCGATCCTCTCGAAACGCTGCAAAAATGGGGATTGTGGAAGGCCGTAACTTGCTCCTCTTTTTGTTGCAGTGCAACATATATTTGGCCCCCCGCCGGTCACCTTTTCGCAAAGGGCGTTGAGGGCATTACATTGATCGCGGAGGCCGATTTGCGTGGCGAAGAAAAACACCCAGCGGGCGATCTTTCCGGCGCCCCATCACGATCACGAACGCTGCAGCACCGACGCGCTGGCGCAGGCTGAGTCGATTTGCGCGGCGCGCGCGCAACGGCTTACCCCGATCCGCCGCCGTGTTCTCGAAGCTTTGCTGGCGAGCCACGCGCCGCTCGGCGCCTATGATCTGATTGAGCGGATGGCCAGACGCGGCGCTAGGCCGGCGCCGATCACGATTTATCGCGCGCTCGATTTTCTGCGCGACAATGGCCTTGTGCATCGCATCGAGAGCCGCAACGCCTTCATCGCCTGCGGGCACAATCACCGCAGCGGCGATCCGGTGGTGTTCTTGATTTGCGAACGCTGCGGCTCGGTCGGCGAGGCGGCCGGCTTGTCGGTCGCCGACATCATCAAGACCGCCTCGCGCGCGGCCGGCTTCGCGCCAAAAATGCCGGTGATCGAGATCACCGGCATCTGCGCGCACTGCCGTGCCGCGTGACTTCTTTCTCCCTCCCCTGAAAGGGGAGGGTGGCCGATTGCGCGAAGCGAAATCGGTCGGGGGGGTGACGTTACCCCCCCCCGGCTCGCCATAGCGCGTCGAAAGACGCGCGTAAACGCGCTTAAGGCTCGCTACCCTCCCCGCAAGCGGGGAGGGACAGGTTTGCTGCGCCCGCAGCAATGCGTTAGGACGCGCACGGAATTTTTTCATGACTACATCCCCCGTGCCCAACGCGGCGACCCGCGCGCTCAATCCGCTCGCCGCGCTTGTCGTTGTGCTGTGCCTGTCGTGGGGTTTTAATCAGGTCGCGGTCAAGGCGATCCATGACATCCCGCCGCTGACGCAGGCCGCCGTGCGCTCTTTCGGCGCCGCATTCATCGTCGCCGCCATTGCGAAAATACGCGGCCTTCCTGTGTTCGCGCGTGACGGCACGCTGCTGCCCGGCCCGTTCGCGGCTTTTTGTTTGCCGGCGAATTCATCCTGATCTATCAGGGCCTGCTCTATACGACGGCGACGCGCGCGGTGCTGTTCATATATCTCGCGCCATTCTTCGTCGTGCTCGGCGGCAGGATTTTCCTGCCGGTCGACCGCTTCAGTCACTTTCAGTGGATCGGGCTGGCTTTGTCGTTCGCCGGCATGATTCTGGCGTTCGGCATGCCGACGCCGGCGGTCGATCCGCGGCAGCTGCTCGGCGATGTGATGCTGGTGGTCGCGGCCGCGCTGTGGGCGGCGACCACGCTGCTGGTTAAGACCAGTTCGCTGAACTGCGTGCCGTCGGAAAAAGTCATGCTGTATCAATTGGCGGTTTCGGCGCCGCTGATGGCGATCGTAGCCGCGGCGATGGGCGAATACACGGTCGGCATGCCCGGCGCGCTGGCGCTCGGCTCGATGCTCTATCAGACGGTCTGGGTGGTCAGCATCACCTATGTGATCTGGTTCGCGCTGATCGCGCGCTATTCGATCAACCGTCTATCCGCCTTCACATTCCTCACCCCGTTATTCGGGGTTGCGGCCGGCCATCTGGCACTCGGCGATCCGTTGACGCCGGCATTTCTGCTGGCGGTGGCCCTGGTGGCCGGCGGGCTGCTGCTGGTCAACCGGGCGAAATAGCGCGTGCTGGAACTCCGGCGCGGGAAAGCGTAGAACACGCCTCATGACGGCAACCACGCAAGCGCGGCACAAAACGATTGCGGTCGACGTCGGCGGCGTCATGGTCGGCGGCGGCGCGCCGGTCGTCGTGCAGTCGATGACCAACACCGACACCGCCGATGTTGACGCCACGGTGCGCCAGGTCGCGGCGCTGGCCCATGCCGGATCGGAACTCGTTCGCATCACGGTCGACCGCGACGAGGCGGCGGCCGCGGTGCCGCACATCAAGGAGCGGCTGCTCAAGATCGGCGTCACCGCGCCGATCGTCGGCGACTTCCATTACATCGGCCACCAGCTGCTGGCCGATCATCCGGCCTGCGCGGAGGCGCTCGACAAATACCGCATCAATCCCGGCAATGTCGGCTTCAAGAACAAGCGCGATCCGCAATTCAGCCAGATCGTCGAGATGGCGCTCAAGTACAACAAGCCGGTGCGGATCGGCGTCAATTGGGGCTCGCTCGACCAGGAATTGCTGACCCGGCTGATGGATGATAACGCCCGCGCGCCGAAGCCGGTCGACGCGCGCGCCGTGATGCATGAAGCGATGGTGCAGTCGGCGCTGTTGTCGGCGGCGCGCGCCGAAGAGATCGGCCTGCCGAACAACCGCATCATCCTCTCGGCCAAAGTCTCGGCGGTGCAGGACCTGATCGCGGTCTATGCCGAACTGGCGCGGCGCTCCGGCTATGCGCTGCATCTCGGCCTGACCGAAGCCGGCATGGGCTCGAAGGGCATCGTCGCGTCATCCGCCGCGATGGGCGTGCTGTTGCAGCAGGGCATCGGCGACACGGTTCGCGTGTCGCTGACGCCGGAGCCAAACGGCGACCGCACGCTCGAGGTTCAGGTCGCACAGGAACTGTTGCAGACCATGGGGCTGCGCACCTTCGTGCCGCTGGTGGCGGCGTGCCCGGGCTGCGGGCGCACCACCTCGACCACATTCCAGGAGCTGGCGTCCGACATTCAAAATTTCATCCGCTCGTCGATGCCCGAATGGAAGAAGCATTATCCCGGCGTCGAGACGCTCAACGTCGCGGTGATGGGCTGCATCGTCAACGGGCCGGGCGAATCGAAGCACGCCGACATCGGCATTTCGTTGCCCGGCACCGGCGAGCAGCCGACCGCGCCGGTGTTCATCGACGGCAAGAAGGCGGCGACCTTGCGCGGGCCGACGCTGACGGCGGATTTCAAGACACTGGTGACGAACTACATCGCGCGGCGGTTTGGCGGCGCCTCGCGCAATGACGCGGCGGAGTGAACGCCGCCGTCACATTTGATTTTTGCCGCGCTTGAGGGTCAGTGTCGGGGGCTTGCTCTTCCCCGGAAGCTTTTTCGCCGTCGTTCCGCTGGTCGGTTTTGCACTGTTTTTCGCGCCAGATCCGCCGCTGTTTCGGGCGTGCGACGCGGCCGGCGCGAGCACAAAAACAATCGCTACCAGGCAGACCAGCGCCTTGCCCCTGAATACGCTCATTGTTGTCTCCCTTGCGGCGCCCTTGCTGGTTTATCGCACGCGCATATCCTTTTGAGAACGCGTAGGACTCAAAAGTAATTAAGAATGCGGCAACGCCGCGCCCGGCGCCTTGCAAGGAATACGGGCGTTTCCGTTCGTCCCCGCGAAAGCGGGGGCCCAGCAATTCAATCTTTCTGGATTCCCGCTGGAGCCTGTGCTCGGGCAGCCGAAGACTGGACCCGAGTACGGGAATGAGCGGAAGAAAAATCACAACCACCCGCCTTCGCTTTCTCGGCGGTTGGCCAGGCTGGCTTCCTCGAGATCGAGTTCGTATTCGATGCGGCGGCGCGCCTCGTCGGTGATCTTGCCGTCGCGCAGCAGCTCGTAAATAAAATCGCGCTCGATATCAATCAGTTGCTTTTTCAGTTTCGCGGTCTGCCGCTTGTGTTCGAGGCCGTCGCGCATGTTGCGCGGCAATTGCTGCGCCCGGCTGTCGTGCCGGGTCTGCAAATGCTCGACCACGTCATCCGAAAAATTCTGCTCGCCGACGATTTTATCCAGCCGCTTGTGCGCGACCTTGAGCGCCTGCCGGCGCGCCGCGATCTCGGTTTTCATTTCGTGATGGCGCTCGTCGTCACCGAGCGAGGTCAGGCCGAGCCATTGCACGACGAAAGGCAGCATCAGGCCCTGACCGACCAGCGTGACGATGATGACGCCGAACACGATGAACAAGATCAGGTCGCGATGCGGAAACGGCGCGCCGCTGGCAATTGTGTAAGGGATTGCCAGTGCGGCGGCGAGCGAAACGACGCCGCGCACCCCGGTAAACGCCAGTAAAAACGGGCCTTGCCACGGCGGCATCGGGTCGCGTTTCGCCAGCGCCGGCGACAGCCAACGCGGCAGATAGGTCGCCGGAAACACCCAGACGAAGCGCGCGGCGATCACGATGAATGTCGTCCATAGCGTCGCGATCATCAGGTCGTGCAGCGAAAACGCGTGCGCGGTTTCAATCAGTGCGCGCGCCTGCAAGCCGGTGAGCAGGAACACCATGCCTTCAATCAGGTAGACGGCGAAACCCCAGAAGAAGATGCCTTGCAGGCGCGTTGCCGACGCGATGAGCCGCGGTCCGACCCAACTGACGTAAAGCCCGCAGGCGACGGTCGCCAGCACGCCGGAGCCGCCGAGATGTTCCGGCACCCAATAAGCCAGATACGGCGTCATCAGCGATAGCGTGATCTCGACTCGCGGCTCGCGCGCCAATCGCCGCAACCGCAAACTGACCCAGCCGACCGCGATGCCATAGGCGATCTCGCCGACCACGATCAACGCGAAAGTGCCGGAGGCCTGCGCCGGCTTGAACATGCCGGTCGTCACCGCCAGCACGGCGAAACGATACAGAATCAGCGCCGTTGCGTCGTTCGCCAGCCCTTCGCCTTCCAGCACGACGACGAGGCGGCGCGGCAGGCCGAGGCGGCGCGCAATGGCGAGCGGCGCCACCACGTCGGGTGGCGCGATGATGGCGCCGAGCACGAAGCCGGTCGGCCAGTCGAAATCGAGCAAATAATGTGCGGCGGCGGCGACCGCGCCGGTGGTGAACACTACGCAGCCGAACGCCAATAGCGCGATCGGCCGCAGGTTGAAGCGGAAATCGCGCCAGCTCATGGCGACGCCGGCCGAATAAATCAGCGGTGGCAGGATCACCAGCAGCACAAGTTCGGGAGCCAGTACGATGCTAGGCAGACCCGGCACCACGGCGAGCCCGATGCCTGCCACGACCAGCAGGATCGACGGCGCGATGCGCAACCGCTTGGCGAGCGCCGCGACCGCGGCCAGCACGGCCAGCATCAACAGCACGGTTTGAAACGTCGCAGCCATCTGTTCTTCCGGCCGCCGCCGCGGCGGTCAGATCATGCTGGAGACCATATTGATGGTCAAAGCCAGGATGCCGAGATTGAAGAAGAACGCCAGCACCCCATGCATGGTGGCGACGTGGCGGATCGATTTGCTGCTGATCGTGACGTCCGACACTTGCGAGGTCATCGCGATCACCAGCGAGAAATACAGAAAGTCCCAATAGTCCGGCTCGCCGCGGCCGGGGAAATTGAGACCGCCGGTGCGCCGGTCGCGGCCTTCGCCGTAAAATTCATGCGCGTAGTGCAGCGCGAAGATCGTGTGCACGAATGACCACGACAACGCGATGGTGGCGGTGCCGAGCGCGACCAGCAGGGCGCCTTGCGGCAGGTTTTTCGCATTGCCGACTTCAAGCACGATCGCGAACAGGCTCGCGATCGCCGCCACGCAGGTCAGCATCAGGATAGCGATTGCGCCCTCGTCCTCCTCGGCGGCGCGGGCGCGAATGTGCTCGACGCCGCACTGGAGCATGACCTGATAGATCAGCGCGAGATAGAGCGCGATAAAACTGTCCCATCCGGCCAGCAGCTTGGTCGACAATCGCCAGTCGGTGGCCGCCAGCAGCACCAGCGCCACCGCGACGCCCAGCGCGAATGAGATCAGCAGCCGTCCGTGCAGCCGCGCGAAGCGGACCGGGAATGTCGGACGGGTCGTTTTCTTTCGCCGGTTCATGTTCATACGTTGCCGGTTATGTTCATAAGTTTTCGCCGGTTCATGGTCATAAGTTCATTTCCGCCGTTCAGCGACGAAACGCGCCGCGGCGCGCAGCACCGCGGCTCTGTCGGCAAACGGCTCTAGCGCCTCGTCGGCCTCGGCGACCAGCGTTTTCAGGCGCGCCCGCGCCGCGTCGGCGCCGAGAAGTTCGGGCAGCGTCGCTTTGCCGGCCGCGGCGTCCTTGCCGGCGGTCTTGCCCATTACCGCCGCATCGCCGGACAAATCGAGCAGATCGTCGGCGATCTGGAA
>JBPCQM010000239.1:0-13055 GCA_050998115.1 Pseudolabrys sp.
GGCTTCGTGGTCGACGATGCGATCGTAATGCTGGAAAACATCGTCCGTCACATCGAAGGCGGCATGCGCCCGCTCGAGGCGGCGCTGAAGGGCTCGCGTGAAATCGGCTTTACCATTGTTTCGATCACGTTCTCGCTGATCGCGGTGTTCATTCCGGTGCTGTTGATGGGCGGCATGGTCGGCCGCGTATTCCGGGAGTTCGCGGTCTCGGTCTCGGTCGCCATCGTCGTTTCCGGCTTCGTCTCACTCACGCTGACGCCGATGTTGTGCGCGCGGGTGCTCAAAGGGCACCACGGCGGCGAGGAAAAGCGGCAAAATTTCGTGCTGCGGGCTTTCGAGCGGTTGTTCGAAAATATGTTGCGCGCTTATGAGTGGTCGCTCGATCGGGTGCTCACCTATAAGTCGATCATGCTGATGGTGACCATCGCCACCATTGGCGGCACAATCTGGCTTTATATCGTGGTGCCGAAGGGTTTCTTCCCGACCGAAGATACCGGCTATGTGCTCGGCATCACCGAAGCCAAGACCGACATTGCTTTCGACTCAATGGCCGAGCATCAACGCAAGGTAGCCGACATCGTTCGCGCCGACCCGGCGGTGGCTTATGTGAATTCCACTGCGGGCGGCGGCGGCCCCAACTCGGTCACCAACAGCGGGCGCATGCTGGTTGCGCTCAAGCCGCGCAAGGAACGCGACAGCCTTCCTGTTATCATCGCGCGGCTGCGGAAGAATGCGAACGTTGTGGTCGGAATCCAGATTTTCTTCCAGCCGATCCAGAACATCAATCTCGGCGGACGACTCAACAAGAGTCAGTATCAGTACACCTTGCAATCCAACGACACCGACGCGCTTTATGGGATTGCGCCGGACATGCGCGACAAGATCGCGAAAATTTCCGGGCTGCTTGATGTCACGACTGACCTTTATGTCAAAAACCCGCAGATTTCTATCGATGTTGATCGCGAAAAGGCGGCAGTCTACGGCGTGACCGTCGATCAAGTGCGCCAGGAACTCTACAATGCCTTTGGCACGCGCCAGGTGGCGACGATCTATACGCCGGCGAACGACTACCAAGTCATCCTCGAAAGCATGCCGGAGTATCGTGCCAGCGCCAACGATCTAAACCGTCTCTATCTCAAGACCACCAATGGCACTACGGTACCGCTCTCGGCGGTTACGCATTTCACGCCGACCGTCGGACCGTTGCAGATCAATCACCAGGGCCAGCAGCCGGCGGTGACCATCTCGTTCAACCTCGAGCCGGGCTTCTCGCTCGGTCAGGCGGTCGATGCGATTCAGAAACTGGAGCGCGACGAGGGCTTGCCGGCCACGATCAATACCGGCTTCCAGGGCACCGCGCAGGTGTTCCAGGATTCATTACGCGGGCAGGGGATTTTGATCCTGGCGGCGATTTTTGCCGCCTATGTCGTGCTCGGCATTTTGTACGAAAGCTTCATTCATCCGATCACCATCATCTCCGGCCTGCCTTCGGCCGGCATCGGCGCGATCCTGACGCTGATCCTGTTCAAAATGGATCTGTCGGTGATCGCGATGATCGGCATCGTCATGTTGGTCGGTATCGTGAAGAAAAACGCGATCATGATGATCGATTTTGCCATTGAGCGGCGCCGCGTCGGCCTGAGCGCGGAAGCGGCTATTCGCGAGGCCTGCCTGCTGCGATTTCGGCCGATTATGATGACGACCTTCGCCGCGATCTTCGGCACGCTGCCGATCGCGCTCGGCACCGGCGCCGGCGCGGAACTGCGCCAGCCGCTCGGCGTCGCAGTGGTTGGCGGGCTCTGCCTGTCGCAGTTGCTTACCCTCTACATCACGCCGGTCATCTATCTTTATCTTGACCGGTTCGACCGCATGCTCAAGCAACGGCTCAACCCGCCGCAAGACGAGGACGTTCTTGCAGCGCCGCCGGCGGTCGCCGCGGAATAATGGTCAGAGCGCGAAGCTGGTGCCGCAGCCGCAGGACGCGGTGGCATTCGGATTGTTGATCTTGAACGAGGCGCCGATCAGGTCGTCGACAAAATCGATTTGCGACCCAGCCATATGCTGAACCGATACCGGATCGATCAGCACAATGGCGCCGTCGCGGTCGATAACGAGGTCGTTGGATGCCTTCGCTCGATCCATGTCGAATTTGTATTGAAAGCCCGAGCAGCCGCCGCCTTCCACGCTGACGCGCAACATGGTGCCTGGCGGCTCGCCTTTGAGAATTTCGCCGATCTTGCGGACGGCGCGGTCACTGACGGTCACGCTTTCGGTCATAGCTCTCCAGCGATCTTTCTATTGGCAGAACCCTTGACCCCTAGTTAAGTGCGGGAGCCTTGAAGGTCAATCGGGCGGCAAGACAGCAACGCTGCAGGCGGAATATGGCGATTGAAACCGGACGTGACCGCGCGGTTTTCGCCGCCGACCCCCGGCAGAGCCGCGGCCGGCTTCATGCCGAGCCGCCAAGTCCAACTCGCAACGCATTTCGCCGTGATTGCGACCGATTGATCCACGCCACCGCGTTCCGCCGTCTCGCGCATAAGACGCAAGTGTTCGTTTTCCACGAGGGTGACCATTTCCGCACCCGACTCACCCACACGCTGGAGGTCGTGCAGGTCGCGCGTTCGCTGGCCCGCGCGTTGGGTCTTGACGAGGATTTGAGCGAAGCATTGGCGCTCTGCCACGATCTGGGCCACCCGCCGTTCGGCCATGCCGGTGAACGCGCGCTCGATGAATGCCTGGCCGCGCATGGTGGTTTTGATCACAACGCGCAGGCGCTGCGGATCGTCACCGATCTCGAACGCCGCTATCCGGACTTTAACGGGCTCAATTTGAGTTGGGAAACGCTCGAAGGCCTCGTCAAGCACAACGGCCCGTTGACGGACAGCGCCGGCTCGGCGCTCGGCCGTTACGAGGAGCGCGGCGTTCCGGCCGCGATCCTCGACTATAACAAAGTGCAGGATCTCGAATTATGGAGCTTCGCCAGCGCCGAGGCGCAAGCTGCCGCGATCGCCGACGACATCGCTTACGACGCGCATGACATCGACGACGGATTGCGCGCCGATCTATTCCCACTGGACGATATCATCGCGGTGCCGATTGTCGGCGAAATCATGGACGCGGCCGATGCGCGTCATCCGGAACTCGATGCGAGCCGCCGCGCCCACGAGGCGGTGCGCGGCCTGATCACCCGCATGATCGAGGACGTCATCGCTGAAGCCACGGCGCGGGCAAAAGCGCTGTCGCCTCGCCGCGCCGCCGACGTCCGAGCGGCGAGCCGCGCGTTGGTCGAATTTTCCCCGGCAATGGCAGCGGGTGACAAGGGCATCAAGGATTTTCTTTATCCGCGAATGTATCGCCATGACAGGGTCATGCGGATCATGAATGAAGCCCAAGACGTGGTGCGTGATTTATTCGCGCACTATGGCCAAAAGCCGGCCGACTTGCCGGTGGAATGGCGCGAAGGGCTGGATGTCAATGACGAAGGCGCACTTGCGTTACGCATTGCCGACTACATCGCCGGCATGACCGATCGCTATGCGCTGATCGAACACGCCCGCTATTTCAAGACAACGCCGGAATTGATCTAGACGATGCAGGACCAGCGTGAAGACTGGTACCGGCAAAGGAACGTCGGAGTGTCGACGACGGCTTGAACACGCGCTCGCTTTGACTTAACCAACAAATTGCGTTAGCCGCAGCGCGATCATGGCCGCCGCCCCGCAGAACCTGTTCGCCGACATGCTCGATCGCATTCGCGCGGCCAGCGCCGCCGTGCTCGGCGCGGGCGCCGATCAATCGCGCGTGGTGGTCGAGCCGCCGCGCGACGCAAGCCACGGCGACATGGCAACCAACGCGGCGATGGTGCTCGCAAAAGGCGCTGGCAAAAAACCGCGCGAACTCGCCGAGGCGATTGCTGAACAGCTTCGCGGCGACGATCTGGTTGCCAAAGTGGACGTGGCGGGACCTGGTTTCATTAATCTCACGCTCAAGCCGCGGGCCTGGACCGCGGCGCTTCGCACGGCGATTGTCGCCGGCAACAACTATGGCAAGAGCGATATCGGGCAGCGCGAGAAGGTCAACGTCGAATATGTCTCAGCGAACCCGACCGGGCCGATGCATGTCGGTCACGGCCGCAGCGCAGTGTTCGGCGACGCGCTGGCGATGCTGCTCGCCTTCACCGGGTTCGACGTGACGCGCGAATATTATGTTAACGACGCCGGCGCGCAGGTTGATGTGCTCGCGCGCTCGGCGTTTCTGCGTTATCGCGAGGCGCTCGGCGAAACCATCGGCACGATCCCCGACGGACTTTATCCTGGCGATTATCTCAAACCGGTCGGCGAGGCGCTGGCGAAAGAGCACGGCGTCAAGCTGAAAGATCGGGCGGAGACGCAATGGCTTCCTGTCGTCCGCGCTAAGGCCACTGCGATGATGCTCGACATGATCCGCGATGACCTTGCGGCGCTCAATGTGCGTCACGATGTTTTCTTTTTCGAGCGTTCACTGCTCGAAGGTGGCAAGGATGCGGTTGCCGCCACAATCGCGGCCTTGCGTACGAGTGGGGAGGTCTATGAAGGCCGCTTGCCGCCGCCAAAGGGCGCGCCGGCCGAGGATTGGGAAGACCGCGAGCAGACGTTATTCCGCTCGACCGACTTCGGCGACGACGTCGACCGCCCGCTGAAAAAATCTGACGGCAGCTATACCTATTTCGCTTCCGACATCGCCTATCACAAATCGAAGTTTGATCGCGGCTTCCTCAACATGATCGACGTGTGGGGGGCCGACCACGGCGGCTACATCAAGCGCATGCAGGCGGCAGTGAAGGCGGTCAGCGCCGGCAAGGCCTCGCTCGACGTCAAGGTGGTGCAACTGGTGCGGCTGCTGCGCGCCGGCGACCCCGTGAAGATGTCGAAGCGCTCCGGCGATTTCGTCACGCTGCGCGAGGTGGTCGACGAGGTCGGCCGCGACGCGGTGCGCTTCATGATGCTTTACCGCAAGAACGACGCTGTTCTGGATTTCGACCTGGCCAAGGTGATCGAGCAGTCGCGCGATAATCCGGTGTTCTACGTGCAATACGGCCACGCGCGGGCGGAGTCGATTTTCCGCAACGCGCGCGTCGAAATGCCGAATCTGCCGGAAGAGCCGCTGGCGCGCTCTGCATTTCTCGACAAAGCGCCGCTCGACAGACTCAGCGATCCGATGGAACTGGCGTTGATGCGGCGGATCGCGCTTTTTCCGCGGCTCGTCGAAAGCGCGGCGCTGGCCCACGAGCCGCATCGCGTGTCATTCTATCTCTATGAGCTTGCAAGTGAATTTCACGCGCAATGGACGCGCGGAAAGGACTTGCCTCATTTACGCTTCATTATCCAGAATGATCCAGAAACGACTGCAGCTCGGCTTGCCTTGGTGCAGGGGGTCGCCACCGTGATCGCGTCGGGTCTGACGTTGCTTGGCGTCGAGGCGCCGGCGGAAATGAGATAACGTTCCGCTGCATCGTCGAAAATCGTATCCGAGGGGCGGCGCCTGAGATTGGGGAACGAATGGCGGACGACGACAAGCGACCTTTCCGTGCCAAAGAACCGTACGGCCGCCCCACAGCCGGCGCCGCCGCCAGCAATGATCCGCTCGCCGAACTGGCGCGGCTGATCGGACAAACCGATCCATTTTCCGAGTTTGGCGATCGGGGAAGCCCACGCCGGGCGCCGGCGCCTTCCGTTCCGCTTACCGCGCGCGATATGCGGCCAACAGGACAACCGAATTACGGCGCCGATCCGCTCGAAGCGCAATATCAGCCGGCGCTGCAACCTTCCTTGCCTTATGGCGCATCCCAATACCCGCCGGGATCAGACGTCTATCGCGCCGGGTTTGATCCTGCCGCGCCCGATCCGTCGCAGCCCTCCGGGGCTTACGACGCGACCGCCTATTATCAGGATACCGCCTCGGCACAGGGCAACGAGGACATATACGACGACGAGCCGCCGCGGCGGCGCATCAGCGTACTGGCGATTGCTGGAATTTTCGTTTTGGCGGTGCTCGGCACCGCGGGCGCGTTTGGTTATCGCGCGCTGTTCGGCTCGTCGGGTTCGACGCCGCCTCCAGTAATCAAGGCGGACGCCACACCGACAAAGATCGTCGCGTCGCCAAGCGGCGAGCCGCAATCCAACAAGCTGATCACCGATCGCTTGGGCGACCGCGGGCAAGGCGAAAAACTAGTTTCACGCGAGGAGCAGCCAATCGATCTCAAGGACCGGCCGCCGCAATCGGTATTTCCTGGCGCGCCGAATGCGAACGCATCGCCGGCTGCGGCGGCGACCACCGGCATTATCGGCGAGCCGAAGAAAGTGCGCACCATCGCGATCCGGCCCGACCAGCCGTTCGGTACGCCCGCGGCCGCCGCCGCTGCGCCAACGCCGCCGGGGAAATCAGGCGCTATCGCGCGCGCCGCCGCGCCGGCGGCGAGCGCCGAGGCTGAGGAGGCGCGGCCGCCGGTTCGCCAGATTCCGATCCGCCAGACGCCGCCGCCGGCTAACGCGCCGCTTTCGCTCAATCCCGACAAAGAATCGGCTCCGGCTCGCGTGGCGCCTGCTCCGGCGCGGACTGCCTCGGCTCCTGCGGCGCGCAGTGCGCCGGCGGCTGCCGCCTCGTCGGGTGGCCCGGGCAGCTACGTGCAGGTCTCTTCGCAACGCAGCGAGGCCGACGCGCAAACTTCATTCCGCGCCTTGCAAGGCAAGTTCCCAGCCCAACTCGGCAGCCGCCAGGCAGTGATCCGGCGGGCCGACCTCGGCAGCAAGGGAACCTACTATCGCGCGATGGTGGGGCCGTTCACCAGCGCCAGCGAAGCCGGCGAATTATGTTCAAGCTTGAAATCGGCCGGCGGGCAGTGCGTGGTCCAGAAGAATTGAGCCCACAGGCGCGATCCTTGTGCGATCCTGACGCTTGACCCATAAGGTGCGAGCGGGCACATCGCCCCGATGGCGCCGCGCGCTTTCATTACCGGACTTTCCGGCCTCGGCATCACATCCGACGAACGCAGCTTTTTACGCGAGGCCGATCCTTGGGGGCTAATTCTGTTCAAGCGAAATATTGAATCTCCGATTCAAGTTATTGAATTAACTAAGTCTATCCGAGACATTCTTGGCCGGAAATCGCCCATTGTGATCGACCAAGAAGGCGGCCGGGTACAGCGGCTCGCGCCACCGCATTGGCCGGTCTACCCGCCGGGCGCGCGCTACGGCGAGCTCTACGATCGTGACAAGGCCGTCGGCCTTCGCGCCGCCACCTTGGCCGGCCGGCTGATCGCCTCGGACCTGATCGCGCTTGGCATCGATGTCGATTGCTTGCCGGTCGCCGATGTTCCGACCGTGCAGGGCGATCCGGTGATCGGCGATCGCGCCTATGGGACGGAGCCCGGCAAGGTGGCGGCGTTGGCCAGCGCTATTGCCGAAGGCTTGCAGAGGGGCGGCGTCCTGCCGGTTCTCAAACACTTGCCCGGACATGGCCGCGCCGATGCCGACAGCCACAAAAAACTGCCGGTAGTCGTTGTTGATCGCAAAACGCTCGAGGCCACCGATTTTGCCGCGTTCCGCCCGCTGGCAGGCCTGCCGCTCGGGATGACGGCGCATGTTGTGTTTAGCGCGCTCGACCCCACGCGACCGGCCACGACTTCGGCCACAATAGTGCGCGAAGTGATTCGCGGATTTATCGGCTTTTCAGGACTGCTGATGAGCGACGATGTTTCGATGGGCGCCCTGTCGGGCACGCTTGGCGAGCGCAGCCAAGCCGCCTTGGCGGCGGGATGCGACATGGTGTTGCACTGTAATGGCGATCTTGCCGAAATGCGCGAGGTTGCGGAAGCCTCGCCGCGGCTGGCGGGGCAGGCCGCCAAACGCGCCGAGGCGGCGCTGGCCGCGCGAACAACGCCGGGAGAGTTCGACATTGCAGCCGCACGCAATCAATTCAATGACATGATAGCCGCATGAGCGCCGACGAGATCGAACCCACGCTCAATCCGGATTTCGGCGAAGAGCGCGCCACCGACGAGCCGGCGATGATGGTGGACGTCGAAGGCTTCGAAGGTCCGCTCGATCTGCTATTGACGTTGGCGCGCCAGCAAAAAGTCGACCTGACGAAAATCTCGATACTGGCGCTGGCCGATCAATATCTGAGCTTTATCGAGGCGGCGCGCAAATTGCGGCTCGAACTCGCCGCCGATTATCTGGTGATGGCGGCCTGGCTCGCTTATCTGAAATCGCGGCTGCTCCGGCCGGACGACGCGCCTGCCGAGGGCCAGAGCGCCGAGGACATGGTGCTTGCCTTGGCACACCGGTTGCGGCGGCTCGAAGCGTTTCGCAATGTGGCGACCCAGTTGATGGGCCGCCCGCAACTTGGCCGCGATATCTTTCCGCGTGGCGCGCCGGAGCCGATCGCCATCGTCAAGCAGCCGGAATGGTCGGCGACGTTGTACGATCTGCTCACCGCGTATACGTCGCAGCGTCAGCAGACCGCGCTCGGCCGCGTGCGCTTCGCCAAGCGCACGGTGTGGTCGTTGGCGGAGGCACGCGCCGCGCTCGACCGCATGATCGGACAAAGCTCCGACTGGACACGGATCGACCAATTCCTGATCGCCTATGTGGTCGAGCCGGCGATGGCGGCAACGGTGTTCGCCTCTTCGTTCGCCTCGGCACTCGAACTGGTTCGCGAGGGCGCGGCGGAAATTCATCAAAAACAGGCGTTCGCGCCTTTGTTCATGCGTAAGCGCGTCGGTGTCGGCGCCGGTGAAAATGTCCTCGGCAATTCCAACGCGCCTGGCGTAGAAGGCAACGCATGAAAAGGGGGGATGTATGCCAAGTGCGGCGAAGAAACTCGTGGTCGTAGGCAACGACGATCCGCCACCGAATATTGGCGAGCGCCCCGAGGAACTCCGGCTGCTCGAAGCGCTGTTGTTCGCCAGCGCGTCGCCGCTCGACGAGGCGACGCTGGCCAAGCAACTGCCGCAGGGCGTCGACGTGCGCGACGCGCTGGACAAGTTGAAGACCGAATACGCCAACCGCGGCGTCAATCTGATGAAGATCGGCAAGCGCTGGGCGTTCCGCACCGCCGCCGATCTGTCCTGGCTGATGACCAAAAACGTCGTCGAGACGCGCAAGCTGTCGCGTGCCGCGATCGAGACGCTCGCCATCATCGCCTATCATCAGCCGGTGACGCGTGCCGAGATCGAGGAAATCCGCGGTGTTGTGACCTCGGCGGGGACCGTCGATGTGCTGCTGGAAACCGGCTGGATCAGACTGCGCGGTCGCCGCAAGGCGCCGGGGCGGCCGCTGACCTATGGCACGACCGAAACATTCCTCGCGCAATTCGATCTCGAGGAAGTCGGCGACCTGCCGGGCCTCGAGGAATTGCGCGGCGCCGGGATGATAGACGGCCGGCTGCCGCCCGATTTCGCCATGCCGTTGCCGAGCGACGACAATGCCTTGCGCGATGATGAGGAACCGCTCGATCCCGGCGATCTCGATCTCGGCCTGGCGCCGCCCGTCGGACGCAGCGAGGCCTGAGTTAGTTCGTCGCTGCGGTTAATTATGGCGCCAAAGCGCGAGGATGCGGCCTTCCAGGAGGCCTGGTAGTCCTTGTTTTTGCCGCTTCGCAAGCCTAATTTCCAAACCAAATCAAAGGCAGAAAGGGCAAAAGCAGCCCATTCCTGCGGAGGATTTCGGATGGGTTCGTTTAGCATCTGGCACTGGATCATCGTCGCCGTGGTGGTGATGTTGCTGTTCGGCGGCCGCGGCAAGATTTCGTCGCTGATGGGTGATTTCGCGCAAGGCATCAAGGCGTTCAAAAAGGGCATGGCCGAGGACGACAAGACGGCCGAGCCGGTCGTCGACCCGAAGACCATCGATCACCAAGCGCCCCCGGCCAGCGTTGCGGCGGACAAGAGCCGCTCTGGAACGGTGTCTTGAGCACTGCGCCAACTCCGCGCCGGCGCTAACGCGGCCGCGCGATTTTCGCCGGCGCTCTAGTTTCGGAGTCGATTTCCAATGTTCAACATCGGTTGGAGCGAGATCGTCGTCATTGGCGTCGTCGCCCTGATCGCGATCGGCCCGAAGGAATTGCCCGGCGTGTTGCGCACGCTGGGGCAGGCGATGGCCAAGGTGCGCCGCATGGCGGCGGAATTCCAGGGCCAGTTCCAGGAAGCGATGCGCGAGGCCGAGATGGCCGACCTCAAGAAGGACGTCGAGGCGGCAACCACCGGCTTTACCAATTTCGATCCGCTGGCCGACACCAAGAAGGACATCGAGGGTGCCTTCGAGGACAAGCCGGCGCTGGCCAGCGACGCTACGCCACCGGCTGCAAATGCGTCCGCGATGAGCGAGCCGACCGCTTCGACGCTTCCCGAGATCGATATTCCTTTGCCTGAGGTGCCGCCGTCGCTGACCTCGGCGGATTTCCGGCCGATTGCCCCGGTGGAGCCGGTCGAGGTGAAAGTCGATGCGTCGGCCGAGCCGGCTGCCGACAAGCAGGCCGGCGCAAAAGACGCAGCAAAAGGCGTGGTATGACCCACGAGGACATCGAAGCCACCAAGGCTCCGTTGATGGAGCACCTGGTCGAACTGCGCTCGCGGCTGATCAAGGCGCTGATCGCATTCGCCATCATGTTCGCGCTATGCTTCGTGTTCGCCAAAAACATCTACAACATTCTGGTGTGGCCCTTCGTGTTCGTGGCCGGGCCGGAAAATTCTAAATTCATCTACACAGCGCTGCTGGAATATTTCGTTACCCAACTCAAACTCGCGATGTTCGGAGCGGCTTTTTTGTCGTTCCCGGTGGTGGCGGGACAGATCTATATGTTCGTCGCCCCCGGGCTTTACCGCAACGAGCGCAAGGCGTTCCTGCCGTACCTGATTGCGACGCCGGTCTTCTTCGCGCTCGGCGCCGCGGTGGTTTATTTCCTGGTGTTGCCGATGCTGATCCGCTTCTCGCTGCACATGCAGCAGCCCGGCAGTGAAACCGACGCCTCGATCGTGCTGTTGCCCAAAGTCGGCGAATATCTGTCGCTGATGATGTCGCTGGTGCTGGCGTTTGGCGTCGCCTTCCAGTTGCCGGTGATCCTGACCCTGCTCGGCCGCATCGGCATCGTCACCTCGGAAATGCTCAAGGCGAAGCGGCGCTATTTCATCGTCGGCGCTTTCGTGCTGGCGGCGGTGCTGACGCCGCCGGACGTCATCAGCCAGATGTCCCTCGCGGTGCCGCTGCTGCTGCTCTACGAGGGCTCGATCATTTCGGTGCGCATCGTCGAGAAGAAGAAGGCGGCGGAGGACGCCGCCGCAACGGCCGGGGCCAACGCTAAGCCGGCGGAGTAGGGTTCGTTTCCGAGTATTGACTTCGTCATGCCCGGCTTTATGCCGGGCATCCACGTCTTGCTTGTTCATAAAGAAAAACGTGGATGGCCGGGACAAAAGGGCGTTTACGCTCGTCTTTCGACGGGCTATGCCCGGCCATGACGGATAAAAACGGCAAGCCATGTACGACATCAAATGGATTCGCGAGCATTCGAACGCCTTCGACCGCGGGCTGACGCGGCGCGGACTTGGGCCGCTGTCCGCGAAACTGATCGCACTTGACGAGAAGCGGCGCGCCGCCATCACCAAGTTCGAGCAGGCGCAGGCGCGCCGCAATGCGACCTCAAAAGAAATCGGCGACGCCAAGAAAGCGAAGGACGAGGCAAAGGCGTCCTCGCTGATGGCGGAAGTCACCGCGCTGAAAACCGATATGCCGGCGATGGAAGAGGCACAGAACACGCTCGCTGCCGAACTTGAAAAAGAGCTGGCACAGATTCCCAACATGCCGCTCGATGACGTGCCGGACGGCACGGACGAAAAGGGCAATGTCGAGCATCACAAGTGGGGCAACAAGCTCGACTTTGAAAAAGAAGGATTCAAGCCGAAGCAGCATTTCGAATTGGGCGAAGCGCTGGGCCAGATGGATTTCGAACTGGCGGCGAAATTATCCGGTGCGCGTTTTGTCGTATTGCAGAAAGGGCTGGCGCGGCTGGAACGCGCTCTTAGCCAGTTCTTTCTCGACGTGCATACGGGCGACAAGCACGGCTACACGGAAGTCAATCCGCCCTTGATGGTGCGCGATGACAGCATGTTCGGCACGGCGCAGTTGCCGAAATTTGTGGACGATCAATTTCTAGTAACGCGAGAAGCAACAATCGCTGAGCGAATTAATGCGGCGGTTGAGATACATTACAGAACGGCAGAGAATCCCGTGGCGTTTGGTGGGCTTCCTGTTCCAGATTTAAAAGAACGTTTCTGGCTCATCCCGACCGCCGAAGTGCCGCTGACAAATCTGGTCCGCGACTCCATCATCGACGAATCCACGCTGCCGCGCCGCTACACCGCCTGCACGCCGTGCTTTCGCGCCGAGGCGGGCGCCGCCGGTAAAGACACCCGCGGCATGATCCGCCAGCACCAGTTCACCAAGGTGGAGCTGGTTTCGATCACCACGCCGGAGCAATCGAAGGCCGAGCACGAGCGCATGCTCAATTGCGCCGAGGAAGTGCTGAAGCAACTCGATCTGCACTACCGCGTCATCACGCTATGCACCGGCGACATGGGCTTCGCCGCGCAGAAAACCTACGACATCGAAGTCTGGCTGCCGGGCCAGAACATGTATCGTGAAATCTCGTCCTGCTCGGTGTGCGGCTACTTCCAGGCGCGCCGCATGAACGCGCGCTATCGTGGCGTAGCCGTGCGAAGCACGGCGTCGCTTCGCTCGCCTATGGACGGCAAGCCGGCCTTCGTCCACACGCTCAACGGCTCCGGCGTGGCGGTCGGCCGCGCGCTGATCGCGGTGATGGAAACCTATCAGCAGGCCGACGGCTCGATCGCGGTGCCGGAGGTGCTGGCGCCCTATATGGGCGGCGTGAAAAAGATCGAGCGGGAGAGGTGATGAAGGTGACCGCGGGGCATCCTCGTTCTTATCCCTCCCCTGCAAGGGGAGGGTCCGACGCGCAGCGCCGGGGGTGGGGCTGGCATCTGCGACGAACCCCACCCGGGG
>JBPCQM010000292.1:0-12381 GCA_050998115.1 Pseudolabrys sp.
CACTTGGCGCTTCAGAAAGATGCGCCATCGCGCCGAGCAGTCCAGCGGTCTGGACGCATCGTCGCTATTTCCGTCTTGTCCGGACTACATCATCAATATGTGCGGATGTGATTTTCGGAAAGGACAGCCCCTCAGGGAGGCGCTGAAGAATTATCACGCGCTAGCGGAGCACAATTGCCATGTCGATCATTCCTTTCATCTCATCCTTGCGGACCCGACTGAGAACGTCCTCGGACAGGAACTGCCAGGCTTGATCGCTGATGGATATACCTCGCTCAAGGTCTTCATGACCTACGCCGATTTGGCCCTAAGCGACCTGCAGATACTCGAAGTGCTCTCCGTGGCGAGAGAGACCGGCGCTCTGGTCCAGGTGCATGCGGAGAACTACGATGCGATCCGCTTTCTCGTTGACCGGCTCGAGCGGGCCGGCAAGACCGCACCATATTTTCACGGCAAATCGCGTCCGATTATTGTGGAGCGAGAAGCCACGTACCGCGCCATCTCATTGGCCGAACTGGTCGACGTGCCCCTGGTGGTCGTTCACGTCTCCAACCGCGAGGCTATGGAAGAAATCAGGCGGGCACAGTCGCGAGGCCTGAAAATTCATGGCGAAACCTGCCCGCAATATCTTGTGCTAACCGAAGACGACCTAAAGGATTTGGGAATGGAGGGCGCCAAATACGTCTGCTCACCACCGCCTCGGGACCTTGAAAGCCAGGTGGCGTGCTGGGAAGGCCTCCAGCAAGGGATTTTCACGCTATTCTCATCGGATCATTGTCCGTTCCGGTATGACGATGAGGCCGGGAAGCTGACCCCGAATGCACGCACAAGTTTCCGCTGGATACCCAATGGCATTCCTGGAATTGAGACCCGTCTTCCCATTCTGTTTTCGGAAGGCGTCAGCAAGGGGCGCATTACCATCAATCAGTTTGTCGCGCTGACGGCGACCAATCACGCGAAAACCTATGGACTAGCTGACAAGGGCTCGATTGCCGTCGGATATGACGCCGACATTGCACTTTGGGATCCAAAGCGAACAGGGACCATATCGCAAGCGAACCTACACCATGGCGCTGACTACACGCCTTACGAAGGTTTGCAGATTACCGGTTGGCCCATCGCAACAATGTTGCGCGGCCGCTTCGTCGTGCGTGACGGAAAACTTGTCGGCAGCAAAGGCGACGGCCATTACGTGAGCCGCGAAAAGCCGTTCAAACCTGTGCGTACCGAAAACCTCATCCGGCAATGATTTCGTTATTGCCGGGTAAAATTCCCTGTTCCGCGCCATTATTCGCAGCATTATGCGTCGCCAGTATTCGATCGGCTTCGGCAATGGCGCCAAACACGTGATAGAGGCTGGTCGCGGCGATCCCGGCCGTGAGCGGACGGCCGCCGAGATCGAATTGCTCGGTCCATGCGCCGGCCAGTGGCCGGTCCAGATAGTTTTCCATGATGGCGCGCAGGGCGGCCGCGGCGTGCTGCGCCGCTTCGCTGCGTTCCGCTTCGGTCTCGGCGATCCAGGCTTTTGCCAGTTCGGTTTGCGGCCAGAGCCGGCGTGAATTGGACCGGGCGGGCCCGCGCCGCTCCGCCTGGTCGATCAGCAAGCCGGTTGTGGCGTCGGTCCATCGCAACGCCGAATTCAGAAGCTGGCTTGCCAGCGGCCCCGATGCCGCGCCGGAAAATCGCTCATGGCGGCGCAGCAGCCAGGCCCATTCGGCGTGATGGCCGGGCTCGACAATGTCGCCCTGCGCGCCGGGCGCCGGCGTCCACTGATCGGTGAAATATTCGCCAATCGTAGCGGTGCTGCGGTCAAGAAATTTTTGCTGCATCAAATCGAGCAGGCGCCGCGCGCGCTGCATTGCCTGCGGATGCGCCAGCGTTTCATGCAGCGCCAGCATGGCCTCGAAGGCATGCATGTGCGGATTTTGCCGCCGCGGCAGCGTGCGCGGCCACCCTTCGAAAAAGCTGCCGTCCGGCGCGGTGAGCTGCTGGTCGATGAAATTCAGCGCGTCGTCGAGATGGCTACGAATTTGCGCGTCGCCGCTGGCGCGCGCGGCCCAGGCAAGTGCCAGCAGGACGAACATATGGTCATAGGTATCGCGCCGGCCGTCGGCGACGGAATTATCCGGCGCCAGCGAAAACACATAACCCGGCCCGCCGTCGGCGGCGCGGTAGTTCGTCAGCAGGAACTCGACCGCGTCGAGCATCATCTGACGCCCTTGCGGAAACCAGCCAAGCGCCGCGGCGTGGGCATACACATAGATCTGTCGCGTCTGGACGCGCAGCCGCCGCGGCGCGGCAATGTCGGGCGAGCCATCCGGGTGGAGACGTTCGTGAAAGCCGCCGCGCTTGCTGTCGTAACCGGCGCTCGACCACAGCGGCAGGGCCTTATCGATCGCCCACGCCCGCAACTGACGGGCAAGATCGGCGAGATTCGGAAGGACGGTTTCAGCCACGGTCAGGATATTGTGTTGGGGCGCTTATCGGCGTCGACGGTGAGATGTTTGACGTCATAAAGTCAGTCGTATCGCGGTGCTGCCGCTCGGCAAGTCAAGCCAAAAATAGGTCTGGCCGTCGCGGTTGCGGCTGGCAATTTCAACACCACGATCGTTTGCGAATTTAGGAAGGGCGTCCACTATCTGGCGGGGCGCGCATACGAACGTCGCGCCCTTGATCTCCGCCCCCGGATTTCTCACTTCAAAGGCGGTTTCCGGCTGCCCCACGATCTGGAGAGAACGCATGGCGTCGATGTAGTCGCGCCAAGCCGCGATGGTTGTGACATGCAGATCGCCCTTGGCGCGGGAATCGCTCAGTTCTTGGAATAGAGTCAGCGCCTCAGGTTTCAAATTCATTTTGCGGTGTTCTTTGGTCGAGCCTGAGAAATCAATCAACGAGTAAGCCAGATAGGAGTGGGTAATAGTGATGCCACGGTCGGCAACGAGTTTCTGCAGGCCGGCGCCGGTCAGTTGAATCTCCAGCGGTCCGGGCAGTGTGGTGAAAACCGAAAACGGCTTGGTCTGATCAGGCGCATTTAGCCCATCCGCCGAAAAAAGGATTGGTGACGGTGAGTTTTCGCGCACCAGATTGTAGTCCTGCCGGGCGCCCGGACCGGACAGATAGTCTCCGTCCGCCCATAAAGTGAAGATGCGGTATTGGCGCAGCAGATCCAGTATGTAGTGATCGGGTTGCGCCGAATTCCATCCACTCCGCATAATGTCGGACTCGACGGCGCCGTGGTCGGTCCAAACCTTCAAATTAAGGCGACCGCACTGTTGCAGCGCCCCCGCTGCTTCCGCCGCGGTGTGGCTGCGGGTGCCGGCGGTATGAAGGCCAAACTCAAAAGGTACATGCTTTTCGATGTAACTATCGATCAATGCCTTGAACTGCGCATTTCCGAGATAGGACTGCTGGGTGAATTGCACTTCGGCGCCATCGACCACGTTTACGAAGCTATAGTCGTTTCCGGTGATGAAAATGGTCTTGGTCATCGGCAGCCCATACGCAGCCATGCCGCGGCCATCCGAAGAAGGTAGCTCGGCGCTTCCATAGAAAACGACCAAATCGGTTTCAACTTCCTGGAAATCCGCGTGTTCAGTTAGGATCACGGTGGCGACGCAGCCATTGGGTTGCCAGCACGGGCTCAGCCCATATTGTCCCCCGCCGCAGCCAAGCATCATCTCGGCCGGCGCATCCTTTACACGCAAACCCAGATTTGGGTTCTCCCGTAATAGCGGAATCTCGGAGGCTTGCTCGACCGTTTTCACCTGTCCTTCAACCAGCAGATGATGTTCGCAAAGATGAAAATCGAAAATCTCAATTTCGAGAATCTTTGCCTCTGCGTCGCATGCTGCGATCACCATGTCGTCGCCGCCGAACCACAGCAGTTTCGAGCCGGCGCCCGGGTTGATGGTGAAGCAGTTCGGGTGCATCGAACCGAATGTCATCGCGGCGCTTAGCGGCTGCCAGCGGTGTGTCCGGTCCAGGTATTCCGCCGCGGACACATCGGTTAAAGTGATCTTGACGCCGCTGGCAAGGATCGGATTGTCGGCGGGTGCGCGGGCCGGTCGCGCGATCTGCCGCGACCCCGGCGTCAACTCGATCTCGAATTCGTTGCCGGCCGTTTCAATGCCGCGGTAGCCATAGACGCTGACGTTTTCGAGGCCCGGACTATTTTCGGAATTGAGTCCGAAAAAAACGATGGTGGCGCCTTCGACGTTGGGCGGAACAGGAATGCAGACAAACGAATCTTTGAGCTTTTGCCCTTCGGCTTGCGTGGCCGCCCATACCCGTATCCGGTGCGCTCCCAGCGAAGGATCGGATTCCTCATTGAGCCGTTTGCTCCACTCAACGCGTGCGAACAAACCGTGTTGCTTGCCGGTCACCAGATCGAGCTTGATCGCGCGATAGCCGCGAATGTCGGCGGTCTTGGTGGCCAGGAATTCCACCGCGCGTTTTCGTGCAATGAGCTCGGATGGCGATGAAACCTGGAGCAACAGATCGGGTTTGTCTTCGAGAGCAATTATGAAGGGACGCGCCTTGGCGATATTGCCGGCTGATTTTTCCGGCGCGATAGCCCGCACATTAGCCGGCAAGGCGCCAAAACCAGCGGCGACGAGGGCGCCTGATACGAAACTTCGCCGTTTCATGCTCGGTCACTCGCTTATAAACCGGCATCACCGGCAGTCCGCGGTTACGGCGACCTTGATGCTCGGACCAACGGTGCCATTGATATTGGTAATGCGAACGCCCGGGTGGACCCAACCCGGAAAATATCGAGCCACGTAGGAATATTCGAACGGCAGATAATCGTCCGTGCCAAGCAGCGCGTCAAATCGCGGCACAAAGGCGTCGCGATTGAGGCGGGCGAATACGACCTCGTCTGGCTTGCACTGCTCCGGCAGAAGGGGCCGGCGCATTTGCGAGAGATCTTTCGCCTTGAGCAACCTCATCAGATATTCGCTGACTTCAACCGGCTTGTCTTGCTGAATGGCGAGCGGCTCGTCGTGGAAAAACATCCACGAGTTTCCGTCCAGCATATACCCATTGGCAAAGAACTCGAAACTGAGGCGCGCGTGCGCAACGTAAGGCTCGATTGCGATGTATCCGCCCGGGTTCAAAAGCTGGCGGATGCCCTTGAACAGATCTTTTGAGTAGATGTTGCTGATACCGGCCGACGCCAGGCCGGTTACGCCGATCTGGATAAAATCGTATTTTTCCCCGCGCGCCAGCGCCTTCTGCACGAAGCGGCGTCCGTCGGTGACGTAGAACTGCACCTTGGGGTTGGTCAGTGTGCGTTTGATGGCCGGGTGTGAATAGGTCCTGTAGGCATCGACCACCTCCGGCACCAACTCGACCATGTCGAAACGCTCAAGAAATGGCAATTCCTTGGCGACAAACGGAAATTCGCCGGAGCCCATTCCGATCTGCAAGATGCGGCGCGGCCGAAACTTCGGGTCAAGAATCATCGGCCCGGCGAGGCTGTAATAGCGATAATACACCGCGGCCTCATGGCTGATGACGGCGGCGGCGCCCGAATTGTACGGCCGCACTTCGTAGCGGTACGGCGTGGCCGGATTGACGTAAATGGACGTCACGCTGGTCAGTCCCTCCAGACTCGCAACCGGCTGACTGGCGGAGATGATCGGCACGAAGTCGCGCGCATTGGCGAACGATTGCCGGTAATAGTCGCGCGGCAGGGATATGATCACCAGCAGCGCCGCCGCCAGCGAAAGGCTAACGGCACGGCCGCGGTAGGTGCCGAGCGCGGCGCCCAGCAGCGGAATGCGGGTGGACAGGATCGGTGGATTCTGGGCCGGTTTGCTGCCGCCATAGCTTCGTTGCTCGAATACGCCGATCAACGTCAAGCCGGCCAGCATGAAGGCGATAATCACCAGCACGCAGGCGACGCTGCCGATCAGTTGAAAAAGAATCAAACCGACCAGATAGGCGCCGAGAATATTGCCGACCGTCGACCAGAACAGCACGGTGCCGAATGTGGCGCCGGCGCGCTGGATCGAGGGCGTCGCCATTTTAGTAACGACGGGAAGGAAGGCGCTCGAGAAGAACGCCGGCGACATATAGAAGAACGCGAGCGGCAACGAATACATGATCATGAACTCAAGGCGGCCCGCGCCGAACACAGGGCGCAATTCGTCGAGCAATTTGTAGGGCATATTGGTCACTACGACGAACGTCACGGCAACGCCAGCCGCCAAAAGCGCCAGCAACAGATGGCGCTTGCCGCCGCGAAGCCGGTCGATCCAATAGCCGCCGAGCGCCTGCCCGAGCGCCATCAACACGAGATAGGCCGCAAGCGCGAATGGAAACAGATAGGCGATCGGCGAGTTGTAATTGATGAAAAGCCGCAGGGAAATCATTTGCACGGCCAGATTTGCAAAGCCAAAGCATAGAGCCGCGGCATAAATTCGGTATTGCGAAATGATGAACTTGCGCGCGGCGCGCGTCGGCATGCCTTGTTTCGACTCGGCCGGCTGCACCGGCTCTATCTCCGACTTGAGCAGTCGAAAGACGATCAGCACGCCGGCGCCGACCAGGAAGTTAAGCGCCGCCGCGACGTAAACCGTTCCTTTGAGCGTCACCGCCTCGATGATGAAGACCGAGATGAGCGAGCCCGCGGCCGCGCCAAGCACGTTACAGCCGTAGTATTTGCCGATCGATCCGCCAAAATTGTCCAACCGCTCTTTGACAATCTGGATTGCGATTGGGGTTGTCATTCCCATGAGGAAGATTGGCGTGAAAAGCACCACGCAATTGACGGCAAAGTCGGCTGATATCGAATTGACGCCAAACTTCGCGAACCACGCATTGACGCCGCGCAGCACGGTCAGGGAAAACACGCCGATCAGGCCAATGGCCAATTCGATCGCCACATACACCATAGGAAGAATACGCAGGTTAAGGCGGTGCAGCATGCCGCCGGCAAGCGAACCGAAACCCAGCCCGATCATAAAAATCGTGACTATAAAGACAATGGCGATGTGATCGACGCCGATGGCTTGGGTGAGCACGCGCTGCCAGACCACCTGATAAATCAGCGCGGCCATGCCCGAGAAAAAGAGCACGGCCTGGAAGGCCGGGTAGCCGAGGCCTTTACGCGTTGTCACGACGGCACGCAGGCGATTTGCTTTTGCCCTCACAGCGAAGTCCCTTGTTGAAGTTAGAACGCGCTGAGAATAATTGCGACGCAAGTCGCAATAAGCGGCAAGCTGAGTCCGACCGCACGCCAGTTTTTTCCCGTGCGAAAATCCCAGCCGTACAGAATTTTTCCGATCAGTATGGGAAAGCTGCCCCACAACAACAAAGCGAGAAATGAGGACAGCCAGATGAAAGCGATCCTGATTGCGGTGCCGGATTCCAACGGCAAGCGTACGGCTTGAAATACTGCCAGCACGGCGCCGCCGACAATCGAGATCAGGAGCAGCAACCGGCGGTGATCCGTTGGCGACCTCGGATCGAGTGCAGCCCAGGCGCGTGCCAAGCCATCGCCGAAGTCTGCATAATTTGGCCAGCGATCCATTCAGGATTTCCTCTAGCGCGCCGGACGCGTCTCATCGCCGGACACGGATTGCGGCCAGATTGTTAGTGGATTGATTGACGTTGCGCCAGCGGCGGCGTTTCGCATGGGCGCATCCCGGGATTTTCCGGCGGCCAGTCCGCCGGTATAAAGCGCGCCGCGCGGCGGCGAGGGCGCTGGGCCGACGCGCGGTCCTGGATTGGCCGCGCCGCCACGCAAGGTGGCAATCGTGCGCGGTGAGGGTGAAACCCCGATGGCTCAGGTCAAAGTTCGGCGGCTTGCGGGTGGTTAGCAGGCATACCGATTAAGTATTTGTAATATAGCATATATTATCGTTCATCATGTGAACGATTTCGCTTGACGTTCATGGCATGAACGCGATACGACGGCCGCCTCATTCACCCGTTCAGGGCCGACAATGCCGCAAGCCGCGCACAGCGAAGACGCCGATCAGGCCCGCATCATGCTCGGCCTGCTCGACTCGGTGGAGCGCGACGGCGCGCAGTCGCAACGTCATTTGGCTTCTGAACTGGGCATCGCGCTCGGGCTGGTCAACGCCTATATCAAAAAATGCGTGAAAAAAGGACTGCTGAAAGCCAGTCAGGCGCCGGCCCGGCGTTATGTTTATTATTTGACGCCACACGGTTTCGCGGAAAAGTCGCGCCTCACCGTTGAGTATCTGTCGTCGTCGTTCGGGTTTTTCCGGCAAGCCAAAGCCGATTGCGCCGCGATCTTTCAGGAAGCCCGCAGCCGCGGCTTCGACCGCGTGGTGCTTGCCGGCAAATCCGATCTGGCGGAGATCGCCTCGATCTGCGCGCTGGAGAGCGGCGTCACCATCGTCGCCATCGTCGACCGCCGCGCCACGATGGCACGGTTCATCGGGCTTCCGGTGCTTGCAAGCTACGCCGGCTTTTCCGAAAAGCCGGACGCCGTCGTCGTTACCGATCTGGTTTCGCCTCAGGAGACCTGCGAGGAGGCGATCAAGCGCGTGGGCGCTGATCGCGTTCTTATTCCATCGCTACTGCGCGTCCGGCTGCGGCGCCGGCGGGGGTCGGCGCGATGACCGAGGGTTCCGCCAAATGGTACGTCGTGGAAACCCATACGCGTTGCGAACGCAAGGCGGCGGTGCATTTGGCCCGTCAGGGCTTTGAATTTTATCTGCCGCAATATCAAAAACGCCGGCGTCATGCGCGGCGCGCCGATACCGTTTCGGCACCGTTGTTTCCGCGCTATCTGTTCGTCGCGGTCGACATGCTCAACCAGCGCTGGCGCGCGATTCAATCGACGATCGGCGTGATACGGCTGATCTGCAACGGCTCCGCGCCGGCGGCGGTCGCCGACGGCGTGGTCGAAGGATTGAAGCGGCGTGAAACCGAATCCGGCTTCATAAGGCTGGAGCGGGACGCCCGCTTTAACAATGGCGACAAAATTCGCGTGACTGACGGTCCATTCGCGGACTGTCTCGGGCTTTACGAAGGACTCTCGGACAGCAATCGGGTGGCGATCTTGCTCGAACTGCTCGGACGCAAGGTCCGGGTGATGCTGGAAGCCGAAACATTAGTCGCAGCCTGACGGCTGCCGCTATTTGAAACGCCGCGCCTTCGGGGGGATCCTGCTCACCCGAACTGCGGTAGCGTGGGAAAACGGAAAATAAGCAATGACCTCTTTCGCGATGATCGGCGTCGGCGGTTACATCGCGCCGCGTCACATGAAGGCGATCAAGGCCGTCGGCGGTGACCTCGCGGTAGCCTTTGACCCGAAAGACTCCGTCGGCATTATCGACAACCATTTCCCAGACGCATATTTCTTCGTCGAGTTTGAGCGCTTCGACCGTCACATCGACAAGATGCGCCGGCGCGGCCAAAAACTAGACTACGTCTCGATCTGCTCGCCGAATTATCTGCATGACGCGCATTGCCGCTTCGCCTTGCGCGCGGGCGCCGATGCGATTTGCGAGAAACCGCTGGTGCTCAACCCGTGGAATATCGACGGCCTTGCCGAGATCGAGCAGGAAACCGGCCGCAAGATTGCCACCATCCTGCAATTGCGGCTGCACCCCGCCATTCAGGAGCTCAAGCGCAAGGTCGAGAGCTCGCCAAACAACAAATTCGCCGTTGACCTGACTTACGTAACATCACGCGGACGCTGGTATCACACGTCGTGGAAGGGTGATGAGACCAAGTCGGGCGGAATTGGCACGAATATCGGCGTGCACTTCTTCGACATGCTGACTCACGTGTTCGGGCCGGTGACCAGAAATACGGTGCATCTTCACGACGACGCGCGCGCCGCCGGCTATCTCGAATGTGGGCGGGCGCAGATTCGCTGGTTTCTTTCGGTCGACCGCAACGACTTGCCGGAAAACGTGCAAGGCAAGAAGACGACCTATCGCTCGATCACGCTGGACGGCGAAGAGATCGAATTTTCCGAGGGCTTCACCGATCTGCATACGCGCAGCTATGAGGAAATCCTGGCCGGAAAAGGCTACGGCATTGAGGAGGTGCGTCCTTCGGTCGAGCTGGTTTCCGCCCTGCGCTCGAAGCCGGTGGAGGTGCGGGCCGGCGATCAGCACCCCTTCACCAGCAAGTATTTGGCCCAATGAACTCTCAGTTGCGCGAAGAGCCGCGGCTGCCCGGCGTCGGTATTCATGAAAGCGCCTATGTCGACGAACCGGTCGAGATCGGCGCCGGCACGCGGATCTGGCATTTCAGCCATGTGCTGCCGCGCAGCAAGATCGGCCGCGATTGCATCATCGGGCAGAATGTCGTGATCGGACCCGACGTCACGATCGGCAACCACTGCAAGTTTCAGAACAACGTGAGCGTTTATCCCGGCGTCACGATCGAGGACGGCGTTTTCTGCGGGCCGTCCTGCGTGTTCACCAATGTCATCAACCCGCGCGCCGAGATTGAGCGCAAGACGGAATTCAAGCCGACGCTGGTCAAGCGCGGCGCCACGATCGGCGCCAACGCCACCATTGTGTGCGGCGTGACGCTCGGCGAGTACTGCTTGATCGGGGCCGGCGCGGTGGTGACCAGGGACGTGGCGGCCTATGCCTGCGTAGCCGGCTCGCCGGCGCGACGGATTGGCTGGATGAGCCGAGCCGGCGTCAAGCTCGGCGGCGATCTGGTTTGCCCGATCGACGGCTCGCGCTATCGCGAGACGGCGAACGGCCAACTGGAAACGCTCGGCCAGCGCGAGGCCGCGCAGCCATGACGCTTCCGGCGATCTCGCGAAACGGCCATTCCGGCGGCGTGATGGCAAGCATCATCTGGACCCGCCGCCGGCTGTTGCTCGATTCGGTCTGGGTGCTGACGCGCCAGCGCTTTGCCGGCTCCACGCTCGGTCTCGCCTGGCTTGTGCTCGGCCCGGCGCTGCTGCTCGGGCTTTACGCGGTGATTTACCTGGTCATCTTCAAGGTACGGCCGGTTGGAATGGAGCCTTTGACCTACGTGCTCTACATTTTTTCCGGGCTGGTCCCGCTGCTGGCGTTCAGCCAGGGCCTGATGTCGGGCACCGTGTCGCTGTCGGGCAGCCGCGAGCTGCTGCTCAACACGGTTTTCCCGCCGGAACTCGTCCCGCTGCGCGAAACCATGATCGCCATGATCACGCTCGCCATCGGCCTCGCCGTTACCGGCGCGCTCGGTCTCGCGTTGGGCAAACTGGCGTGGACCTGGCTGCTGGTGCCGGTCTTTATCGCATTAATGCTGATATTCCTGGTCGGCCTGTGCTGGACGCTGGCGCTGATCAATCTGATCTTCAAGGATATCCAGCAGGTGCTGACCTACGTCACCATCATGCTGCTGGTGGCGAGCCCGATCGCCTACACGCCGGACATGCTGCCGGACCAGTTGCGGTTGTTGATTTACGTCAATCCGCTCGCCTATTTCGTCATCGCGTTCCAGTCATTGATCGTGCTCGGCGAAGTGCCTGCGCTGCCGATCGTCATCGGCAGTGTTGGCTTCGCGCTCGGCTCGTTCCTGCTGGGCTCATGGGTATTCACCCACGCCAAAGTCGTGTTCTTCGACTATGCGTGACGACGCGGCAAATCCGATCAGCATTGCGCCGGCGCCGCTGCCGCGCGCCATTTTGCTCGAGGGCGTGCGCAAGGAATACAAGCTCTACGACTCGATCGGCGAGCAGACGCTGGACGTGCTCGGCCTGTCGCCGCTGCGGTTCTGGCGACGGCCGAAATTTCGCATTTTTCCGGCGCTCGACGGCATCGATCTCGACATCAAGCGAGGCGAGCGGGTCGGGATTATCGGGCGCAACGGCGCCGGCAAAACCACTTTGCTCAAGCTGATTACCGGAAATTTCGCGCCGACCCACGGCGCCGTTTCGGTCAATGGCGACGTTCAGGCGCTGATGTCGACCGGCGTCGGCTTCCATGCCGACTTTACCGGCGCCGAAAACATCCGCGCCTCGCTGATGTACAACGGTTTGCCGGGCGCGGAGATCGAGGCCGCATTCGACGATATCGTCGAGTTCTGCGAACTCGGCGATTTTCTCAACCAGCCGGTGAAAACCTATTCGCTGGGAATGCGCGCGCGGCTTCAGTTCGCGACCGCGACCGCGATCAAGCCCGACATCCTGATTGTCGACGAGGTGCTTGGGGCCGGCGACGCGTATTTCAGCGCCAAGTCGATGGTGCGCATGCAAAAGCTGGCGCAGTCGGGCTGCACGCTGCTGCTGGTGTCGCACGCCATGAATCAGGTGCTGGCGTTTTGCGACCGGGCGGTCTGGATCGACGAGGGCCGCGTCCGCACTGACGGCGCGGTGCGCAAAGTGGTCGGCGAATACGAAGTGTACATGCGCGCCATGAGCGAAAACAGGCTTGGCTCCAGCGT
>JBPCQM010000055.1:0-5178 GCA_050998115.1 Pseudolabrys sp.
TCGCCCTGCAACTCGTTGACCACCGCCTGCACGCGCGAGCCGCGCATACCGACGCAGACGCCGACCGGATCACCAGAGAAATCGCGCGAGACCACCCCGATTTGTGCGCGCGACCCGGGCTCACCCCCCACCGCCTTGACCTCGACGATTCCGTCATAGATTTCCGGCACTTCCTGCGCGAACAGCTTGGAGGTGAATTGCGGATGAGTGCGGGAGAGGAAAATCTGCGGCCCACGCGGCTCGCGCCGCACGTCGTAGATGTAAGCGCGGATGCGGTCGCCGTTGCGGAACACCTCGCGCGGCAGCATCTCGTCGCGCCGCACGATCGCCTCGCCGCGGCCGAGGTCGACGACGACGTTGCCGTATTCGACGCGCTTGACGATGCCGTTGACGATGTCGCCGATGCGATCCTTGTATTCGGCATATTGGCGGTCGCGCTCGGCCTCGCGCACCTTCTGCACAAGGACCTGCTTGGCGGATTGCGCGGCGATGCGGCCATATTCGAGCGGCGGCAACGGGTCGGCGATGGTGTCGCCGACCTGCGCCGCCGGATGGCGCTTGCGGGCCTCATCGAGCGTAATCTGGTTCGAGGAGTTCTCAACTTCCTCGGTTACCAGCATGTGGCGCATCAATTTTAGCTCGCCGGTCTTCGGCTCGATCTCGGCATGCACGTCGGTCTCGGCGCCATAGCGCGAGCGCGCCGCCTTGGCGATGGCGTCTTCCATCGCGGTGATGACGATGGAGCGGTCGATCGACTTTTCGCGAGCGACCGCATCGGCGATTTGCAATAGTTCGAGCCGGTTGGCGGAAACAGCCATACCTTATTCTCCTTGAGTGGCGGCAGGGCCGCGCGGGCGGTGCCGCTGTTGTTTCGCGTATCGTCGTTCCTGCCGCCGGGCCTCGCGGGCTTGGCGCTCGGCGGCCTTTTCCCTACGCAACGCCTGTGTCACCAGTGCGTCGGTGAGTACCAGCTTGGCGTCGTTCATGTCGGCGATGGGCAGCAGAACCTCGGCCGGCTCGCCTGGCGCGGCGTCGTCGCGGCGAAGTTTCGCGGCTTCGCCCTCGGTACCGAACAAGGTACCGCGGAATCTCTTGCGGCCATCGAGCGGAACGTCCATTTCGATCTTCACCAAATGCCCGCTATGACGGTCGAAGTCGGAGCGGCGCACCAGCGGCCGGTCAATGCCGGGCGATGAAATCTCGAGGCGATAGGTGTGTTCGACCGGATCCGCGACATCCAGCACCGGCGAGAGCGCCCGCGACACCGCTTCACAGTCCGCAACCGTCATGGTGCCATCGGCACGCTCGGCCATCACCTGCACGGTGCAGCCGGATTGCGCCGAAACTCGCACCCGCACCAGCCGATAGCCGAGATCAACGAGGACTGGCTCCGCGATGGTGCCGACGCGCGCGGCGACGCCGGAATCGATGATCAGGCGCGGCTCCGCGGCAGCGGTTTCCCGGACCGCTTGGTGCGCGTCCACCGCGCTATCCGGTATCTCCTGTCGTCTCTGAGCTTCGGCCATTTTGGTAACAAAAAAGAGCGGGTCCCGGGGGACCCACTCTCAAAACCCGTTTTGGTTATGAGGTGCCTTAAACAGACAGCGGAAATATAGCGATTTGCCGCGTTGGCGCAAGGCTATGTGGTTGGTTGGCGGACACAATCACGGCTAATCCTTCGTTCAGAATCTGCGCCTAAATTCGATGGAACCGGCTGCCGCGACGAATTGCAGCCGATTTGTGCAGGATTCCAGATGGGCGCCGCAGCCTCGCTGCTTCCCGAGTTGGAAGATGTTGTTCAGCACGGCTCGCCGCAAAAGCGCGCCGAGACGCTGCGCCGGATCACGACGCTGTTTCTCGAAGGCGCCGATCACTTTGCGCCCGCGCATGTCTCCCTGTTTGATGATGTGATCGGCTGCCTGATCGAGGATATCGAGGCCAAGACGTTGGCGGAACTGGCGATGCGCATCGCGCCGGTGCCAAACGCGCCGCCAGAGACCGTGCGAGCATTGGCTCAACATAATGACATCACCGTCGCGGGTCCGGTGCTGGCGCAGTCGCGCCTCGATGACAACGACCTCCGACTGATCGCTGAGACCAAGAGCCAAGCGCATCTGCTGGCAATGTCCAACCGGCTCGGCCTCACCGAGGCGCTGTCGGAAATACTGGTGTCGCGCGGCGACGGCCGTGTCGCGCGCTCGATCGCCACCAATCAGCAGGCGCGGCTGTCGGAAAAGACTTTCACGGCGCTGGTCGCGCGGGCGGGGCACGACGGCGCGCTGGCGGAGAAGGTCGGCATGCGCACCGACATTCCGCCACGGCTGTTCCGCCAGCTCATGATTCAGGCGACCGAAGTGGTGCAGAAGCGATTGCTGGCGCAGGCCAAGCCGGAGACCCAGGCTGAAATCCGCCGCGTGCTGGAAAAAGTGTCCAGCGAGGTTGCCGCCAAGGTGGCGCCGCGCAACTACACAGCGGCGTTGCAAGTGGTGCGCGCGCTACACGCGCAGCGCAAACTGGGCGAGGCTGACATCGCCGAATTCGCCAAGGCCGGCAAATACGAAGAGACCATCGCGGCGCTGGCGACGGTATGCGAGGTTCCAGTCGACGTGGTGGACCGGCTGATGAACGGTGAGCGGTCCGATCCGGTGCTGATCCTGGCGCGCGCCGCCGGCTTCGGCTGGCCGACGGTGAGCGCGATCATCAATGCGCGGCCGGGCGCCCGCGGCACCTCGACCCAGGCGCTCGATGCCGCGCTGGAAAACTTCGAGCGGCTTGCCGCCGCCACCGCGCAACGCGTGGTGCGGTTCTGGCAGGTGCGTCAAGGCGCCGGCGAATAAGGAACCTGATAGAGAAATTATTTCCGGCGGAAGGTCAGGTAGCAGGGCGAGCGGCCTTCGCGCTTGGCCTTGGTTTCATAACGGGTGCCGGAAAAATCGGGCCAGGGCGCGCGCCAATCAGCGGCGGATTGCGCGGTCCAATCGAAATCCGGCGAGCGCAGCAGGCGCACCAACGTCCACGCGGCGTAGTCCGCAATATCGGTGGCAAACCGGAATTCTCCGCCCGGCCGCAGAATGCGGGCGAGTTGCGTGACGCTCTCGTCCTGCACGAAACGGCGCTTCCAGTGCCGCCGCTTCGGCCACGGATCGGGATAAAGCAGGTCGACGCGCGCCAGTGCGCCCGCTGGCAGCCACTCCAGCAGATGCACCGCGTCGCCGTGATGAAGCCGGATGTTCGCCAGTCTGTGGATTTCAATTCCTGACAGGGCTTTGGCTGCCGCATTGAGAAATCCGTCGCTGGCGATGAAGCCGATGTCGGGCCGCGCCTGCGCCTGCGCGATAAGGTGTTCGGCGCCGCCAAATCCGATTTCCATCCGGATTTCGGAGACAGGTGCTTCAAACAGCGCCGCAAGATTGCCTGTCACGGGGACACTAAGGTCGAGCGACACCTTCGGCAGCAAAGTTTCGAACAATGCCGCCTTTCGCGGGCTGAGCGGATCGCCGCGCTTGCGGCCGAAAAAGGCTCGAGGTTCGTGGGCTTTTTTGGTGCTCATCGTCGTCATGCCCGGCTTTATGCCGGGCAACCACGTCTTTCTTCCTTAAAGCAAGACGTGGGTGGCCGGGACAAGAGTCACGACCGGCCGGCCGAAAGGCGGACCCGGTTGCCCGGCCACAACAATCGGCTAGCGAACCGCGCGTTTGATCGCGTCGGCCAGATCGGTCTTTTCCCACGAGAAGCCGCCGTCCTTGTCCGGCGCGCGGCCGAAATGGCCGTATGCGGCGGTGCGCCGGTAGATCGGCCGGTTCAGCTTGAGGGTGCGGCGGATGTTGGTCGGCCGCAGCGGGAACAGCTCGGGCAAAATCTCTTCGAGCTTCGCTTCCGGCACCTTGCCGGTGCCGTGGGTGTCGACCAGAACCGACATCGGATTGGCGACGCCGATCGCATAGGCGATCTGGATGGTGCAACGCTCGGCGATGTCGGCGGCGACCACGTTCTTGGCGAGATAGCGCGCGGCGTAGGCCGCCGAGCGGTCGACCTTGGTCGGGTCCTTGCCGGAGAAGGCGCCGCCGCAGTGCGGCGCGTAACCGCCGTAAGTGTCGACGATGATCTTGCGGCCGGTGAGGCCGCAGTCGCCGTCGGGGCCGCCGACCACGAAATTGCCGGTCGGGTTCACCAGGAAGTCGGAGTCCTTCTTCGGCATCCAGCCTTTCGGCAGCGCGGATTCGACCGCGTCGCCGATCAGATCGCGCACCATGCTCGGCGTGTATTTCTTGCCGTTGCGGCTTTGCCCATTGTGTTGGGTCGAGACCACGACCTTGGTGCAGCCGACCGGCTTGCCGTCGACATACTTCACCGTCACCTGGCTCTTGGCGTCCGGCTGCAGGTCGAACAGTTGCTTGGAGCGCCGCTTGTCGGACAACACCTTCAGGATTTTGTGCGCGAAATAGATCGGCGCCGGCATGAACGAGTTTTTCTCATAAACTTCGCTCTCGGTGCAGGCGAAGCCGAACATCATGCCCTGGTCGCCGGCGCCTTCCTGGTCGCCGTCCTTTTTCTTCTTGGCGTCGACGCCCATTGCGATGTCGGGCGATTGGCCGTGCAGCAGCACCTCGATATCCGCGCCATAATAGGAGAAGCCGTCTTGGTCGTAGCCGATGTCCTTGACCACGTCGCGCGCGATCTGCGCAATCATCTCGCGGTTCACCACCGCCTTGGCGCCGTGCTTGTGAAACAGCGGCGCCTGGCCGCGGCCTTCGCCGGCGATCACGATCTTGTTGGTGGTGGCCAGCGTTTCGCAGCCGAGCCGGGTGTTCACCAGACTGTCGTCGGAGATGCCGAGCTTGGCGTCGTTGGCGAGAAAGGCGTCTAGCACAGCGTCGGAAATTTGGTCGCAGACCTTGTCGGGATGACCCTCGGAAACCGACTCACTGGTGAACTGAAAATTCTTATGTGACACCGACAAGTCCTCCGCGACGCGGCGTGTGCCGCGTACATTTTTCCAAAAGGCGGGTGTTTCTTGCAAGCTACACCGCCGAGGTCAAGGTGCCGGCCTAAGCGGGACCAGGCGTAACGAGATGGGACGATGTGGGCAGAGCTCTGGGCGGGAAAATGGGACGAATGAATTCAGTTGTTCTCGTCGGCGATCTGTTCCACCAGATCGACGATACGGCGGCGCAGCTT
>JBPCQM010000099.1:0-2507 GCA_050998115.1 Pseudolabrys sp.
GCGTTGATGACGTGCTGGGCATGGATGGTGCCCTTCTCTGTAACCACGTCCCAGGTACCATCGCTGCGCGGGTTGGTCTCGACGACGCGGTTGAAGCGCACGACTTCGGCGCCGGCGAGCCGCGCCGCCTTTGCGAAGGCGTTGGTTACGCCGGTCGGGTCTACGTGGCCTTCGAGGTTGTTATAGAGCGCGCCGACAAAATGGCTTTTGTCCATCATCGGAAACAGCCTGGCCGCTTCGTCGACGCTGATCATTTCCATGTCAAGGCCGATATAGCGGGCACGCGAGCGCATCATCTTCAGAAAATCGTGGCGTTCGGGCGTGCCCGCGAGCATGATCCCGCCGGTCATATGGATGCTGCACGATTGCCCGGAGATCGCTTCGATCTCCTTATAGAGATTGATTGTGTAGGCCTGCAATTTTGCGACGTTCCAGTCGCCGTTGATCGTGTGCATTCCCCCGGCGGCGTGCCAGGTCGAGCCCGATGTCAGTTCGGACCGCTCGACCAGCATGACGTCTTTCCAGCCGCGCTTGGTCAGATGATAGAGCACGCTGGCGCCGACCACGCCGCCGCCAATGACTACTGCCTGGGCCTCGGTTCGCATATCCGCTCCTGCCAATTTCACAAAACCTGTTCGAGAAAAGCTCGCGTTCGCTCGTGCTTGGCGCGAGCGAAGAACTCTGCCGGTGGCGCGTGCTCAACGATGACGCCGCCGTCCGTGAAATAGATGTGATCGGCAACCTCGCGGGCAAAGTTCATTTCGTGGGTGACGATCATGCACGTCATGCCTTCGGCAGCGAGCTCGCGAATGGCGAACAGCACTTCCTTTTTTGTCTCAGGGTCCAGCGCCGCGGTAACCTCGTCGAACAACATAACCTTCGGGTTCATGGCGAGCGACCGCGCGATGGCGACGCGCTGCTGCTGGCCACCGGACAGTTCGCCGGGGTAAGCATCCGCTTTGTCGGAGAGCCTGACCTTGGCGAGCAGGCGCAAGGCGCGCGCCTTGACCTCCGCTTTGTCTTCTTTAAGGACCTGCACCGGCGCCATCATGATGTTTTGCAGTGCGGTCTTGTGCGGAAACAGGTTGTATTGCTGAAACACCACGCCGACCCGACGCCGTAGCGCGATCTTGTCGAGCCGCGGATCGTGCACGGCGATGCCGTCGACCGTGATCTGCCCGTTGTCGATCGGAACCAGCGCGTTGATGCAGCGTAGCAGGGTTGACTTGCCGGAGCCGGACGGCCCGATCACGCAGATCGTCTCACCGCGCCGGATGGTCAGCGATACGTCCTTGAGCACCGTCAGGCTGCCGAAGCGCTTCTCGACGTTTTCTATGACGACGATCGGCTGCGCATTCATGTCGACACCGCGTAGCGGCGCTCGAGCAGCAGCGTCAGCCGCGCGATCGGATAGCAATAGATAAAGAACATCAAGAGAAGCGCGAAATAGAACGGCAGGTAGAGATCGGTGCGTGCCTCGGCGACCAGCGCGCCGCGCGTCAATGTCATCGAATCCTGGATGCCGACAACCGAGATCAGAGTGGTGGCCATGGTGAGAATGGCGTAGAGATTCATCCAGGGCGGGATCATCTGCTTGAAGGCTTGCGGAAGGATGATCTGCCAAATGATTTGGGTGCGCGAGAAGGCGAGGCTTTCCGCGGATTCCCACTGGCCGATCGGGATCGCCAGAATGCCGCCGCGCACGATTTCCGCGACGTTGGCCATCACCGGCAAAGCGAGCCCAATCACCGCTTTGAACCATGCGGGCAGCGGAATGGTCACCGAGCCGATATGGACCTCGAACGGCAAAAGGAACATCGCGAAAAAGATCAGCACCAGCCACGGCGCGTTGCGGAAGAACTGCGTCACGCCCCAGGACAGGTCGCGGACACTCTTGTGGGCTGAAATCTGGCCGAGCCCGGGAGCGAAACCAAGCACCGTGCCGATCGCCATCGAAGCTATGCTGACCAGCAGATTGAACAAAAAGCCCGCGCCGATCAGTGGCAGCCACTTGATCACGGTTTCGAAGATACCGGGGCGGGTGGGCGCGTCGGCGGCATGACCGGCGGCGACGCCGAGGAAGATCAGCGCCGCCGCAATCGCCGGCCATTTCACGGAGCGGGCAAGCCGCATGGCGTTGCCACCGCCCCAGGATTGCGGCGCCGGAGCTGGGCGAAGCGGCAGCAGCACCGGCAGGCCGCTGCGGTTCACACAGTTCATGCGCTGTAACCGGGGATGCGCAACGCCCGTTCCCAGCGATCCAGAATGAAGACAAGGGCGGCAAGGATCACAATGTAGGTAATTAATAGGACCCACATCATTTCACGGACATTGAGAACCTCAGACCAGATTTGCGCCGCCGCATACAACAATTCCGGCACGCCGATGGCGTAGGCGAGGGTGGTGGTCTTCACCAGATTGACCAGATTGTTCCCGAGCGCCGGAAAGCAGACGCGGAAGGCGAGCGGGATGATGACGTAAACGTAGGCCCGGACCCGGCTATAGCC
>JBPCQM010000153.1:0-9172 GCA_050998115.1 Pseudolabrys sp.
CGTCGAAACATATATCCAGGGCAATGGGGAGCCCATCGCAGCCGCACGTGACGCGGCGGCCAATCTGCTGAAGATCGCGATCGCCGCGCGGAAGGAAAAGTGATGCAGAGCACCCGGCGGCTCTGGCTTATCGCGGTGGGGTTGTCGCTTTGTCCGGCCGTCACCAACGGATTTGCTCGCTTCGCTTACGGACTCGTGCTGCCGTCGATGCGCGATGATCTGATGTGGACATACACGCAAGCAGGCTGGATCAACACAGCGAATGCGGCGGGATATCTGATCGGCGCGCTCGCTGCCTGGATCGCGATTCCGCGCCTTGGAGTTCGTCGTCTGTTCATCGCAGGCATGGCCGTTACCGCAGTAGCTCTCCTGCTCTCCGCCTTGACTCGAGATTTCTGGATGTTGGTGAGATGGCGGATTCTCGCCGGTGTCGGCGGCGCACCGGCATTCATCGCAGGCGGCGCTCTGGCGTCCGCGCTGTTCAAGGGCGACAATTCACGGAATGCGCTGGCTATCGCCGTCTATTTTGGCGGCGGCGGTTTTGGCATGCTGTTGTCCGGGCTGGGCCTGCCGCTAATGCTGGATCGAATGGGCGCCGCGGCGTGGCCCCAAGCCTGGCTGTTGTTGGGCGCGGCCAGTTGCTTGGCGTTCCTCCCCTCATGGTGGGCGGTTCGAGCCCTGCGGCTTCCTGCCGTTGCGGAGCTAGATAGGATTACGACGGCGCTTCCGATGCGCAAGATGGTGCCCGAGCTTGCCGGATATTTTCTGTTTGCCGTCGGCTATATCGTTTACGTGACTTTTATCGTCGCGTGGATGCAAACCCAAGATGCAACTGCCCAGTTGGTCGCACTGACCTGGTCCATCCTTGGCGTCGCGGTGATGGCGTCGCCGTTTCTATGGCGCCGAATGCTGACTATATCCAAGGGGGGTGGAGCGCTCGCCCTGTCCTGCGCCTTGACGGGAACCGGGACGCTTTTGCCGCTCTTTCTCGGCGGAGCGGTGGGGTTGGTTTTATCGGCCGCATTATTCGGAGTTTCGTTCTTTATCGCGCCAGCGGCCATTACCAGTTTCAGCCGCAAAAACCTGCTCGAAACGCAATGGGGAACCTCGGTTGCACTTTTTACCACTTTGTTTGCTATCGGCCAGATGGTCGGTCCGGTCGCCGCCGGCGTTATTGCCGACCGAACGGACAGCATCAGCCTGAGCCTGGCCGGCGCGGGCGTAACCTTGCTCATTGCGGCGATAGTCGCGACCGCTCAAGCGCCGCTGAGCGGTCACGTTTTGCATGCGAGAAAAGTTACGCTTTTACCGTCGAATCGACCTTAAAGATCGCCTGGGTCTTTTTCTTGATTTCGTCGAGCGAGACGTCCGGCGCCAATTCGATCAGCGTCATGCCGCCGGCCTTCTTGTCGATGCTGAAGACGCCCAAATCCGTGATCACCATATCAACGACGCCGGCGCCGGTGAGCGGCAAATTGCACTTGTGCAAGAGCTTCGGCTCATCCTTCGCCGTGTGCTCCATGATGACGCAGACTTTCTTCACCCCGGCGACCAAATCCATGGCGCCGCCCATGCCTTTGACCATCTTGCCGGGGATCATCCAGTTGGCGAGGTCGCCATTCTCCGCGACCTGCATAGCGCCGAGCAGCGCCAGATCGATATGGCCGCCGCGGATCATCGCAAATGAATCGGCCGAAGAGAAATAGCTGGTGGTTGGAATTTCGGTGACGGTCTGCTTGCCGGCATTGATCAGATCGGGGTCCTCGTCGCCCTCATAGGGAAACGGGCCGAAACCGAGCATACCGTTTTCGCTTTGCAGCTGCACGCTCATGCCGTCCGGAATGTAATTCGATACCAGCGTCGGAATGCCGATGCCGAGATTGACGTAGAAGCCGTCGCGCAATTCCTTGGCGGCACGCTCGGCCATCTGATCGCGGGTCCATGGCATGATTAGACCTCCGATCCGGCGCTGTCGGGCTGGCGCTTGCGCGTCGTGCGCACTTCGATGCGCTTCACGGCGTCGGGGACATGGACGATGCGCTGGACGAAAACGCCCGGCGTGATGATGGCGTCCGGATCAAGTTCGCCCGGCTTCACCAGATGCTCGACTTCGGCAACGGTGATCTTGCCGGCGGTCGCCATCGGCGGATTGAAATTGCGCGCCGTCTTGCGATAGACGAGGTTGCCCTCGGTATCGCCCTTCCAGGCATGCACCAGCGAGAGGTCGGGGATCAGGCCACGTTCCATGATGTAGCGTTCGCCGTCGAAGGTGCGCTCTTCCTTGCCTTCAGCGATCAGCGTGCCGACGCCGGTTTTGGTGAAGAAGGCAGGAATGCCCGCACCGCCGGCGCGCAGACGCTCGGCCATCGTGCCCTGCGGATTGAATTCGATCTCCAGTTCGCCGGCGAGATACTGCTGCGCGAACAATTTGTTCTCGCCGACATAGGACGCGATCATTTTCTTGATCTGCCGCGTCTCCAGCAGCAGACCGAGGCCGGCACCGTCGATGCCGGCGTTGTTGGAAATGCAGGTGAGGTTCTTCACGCCGGAATCGCGGACCGCCTTGATCAGCGTCTCCGGCATGCCGCACAGGCCGAAGCCCGCGGCGGCGATCATCATGCCGTCCTTGAGCACCCCGTCGAGCGCCGCTTTGGCGTCAGGATAGACCTTTTTCATGGACTCATAATCCCATCACTCCGCACTCGGGCTTGCATAGCGGTCCGCCCCGAAAGGTCAACCCAGCCGGGTCGGCAGCGGCAGCCCGTGCGGATAATAAGTCCAGCCGACGAACAGGATCGCGAACACGATCGCCGTAACGATCGCCGCGAAGCCACGGCTGTTAAACGACAGCACATTGCCGACGATCGAAGCAAAAAACGCGAGCACCGCCAGCACACCGACATAAACCCAGTCCACGGTCGAAAGATCGATTGGCATCGCATTATCCTTGCAAGATGGCCCCCGCCTGAATTTTAGCCGAGACTGCGCGGCAGCGCGACACCTGGAAAGAATTATCCGGGATAGAGCCGGCCCGGCCTCAATCGCGAACGCCCCGCTTGACCGCCCGTAAGCCCCGCGCAAACCTGTCGCTAACAGGCGCTGGTCCGGTTTTGCGCCATTCACGGAGAGCTCGATGCTGAAAAGGACTGCTGCCGCCGTGCTGGCCGGCATCTTGCTGTTTGCGGGCTCCGCCCAGGCGCAGGACTTCCCTAGCCGCCCCATCACCATGGTCATTCCGTTCGCCGCGGGCGGCCCAACCGACGTGCTCGGCCGCGTCATTGCGCAGCGCATGGGGGAATTGCTGGGCCAGTCCGTCGTGGTCGAAAACGTCGGTGGCGCCGGCGGCATGACCGGTTCGAAGCGCGTCGCTGAGGCCGCACCCGACGGTTATACGATGGTGCTCGGCACTGTCGGCACCCATGCGCAAAACCAAACGCTGTACAAGAAGCCGGCCTACAATTCGATCACGGATTTCAAGCCGGTCGGTCTGATCGCCGAAGTGCCGATCGTCCTGATCACCCGAAAAGACCTGCCCCCGAACAATATCAAGGATTTTCTCACTTACGCCAAGGCGAACGAAAGCAAGATGCAATTCGGCTCGGCCGGCGCCGGCTCGGCCACCCATCTCGGCTGCGTCGTGCTCAACAGCGCGATGGGCGTCAACATCATCCACATACCTTACAAGGGTACCGGCCCGGCGATGCAGGACCTGCAAGGCGGCCGCATCGACTATCTGTGCGAGATCATCACCACCGCCAAGCCGCAGATCGACGGCAACGCCGTCAAAGCCATTGCGATCCTGACCAAAACCCGCCCCGCGGTACTGCCTAATCTGCCGACCGCGATTGAACAGGGCCTCGATGTGCAGGCCTATACCTGGAACGCGCTATTCCTGCCGAAGGGCACGCCGGACGCCGTGGTGAAGAAGCTCAATGATACGATGGTCGGCGCCATGAAAACGCCCGCCGTGAAAGATCGCCTGCAAGGGCTCGGCGCCACTATTGTAGGCGACGACCGTTCATCCCCGGACTATCTGGCCTCGTTCATCAAAAGCGAGATCGAGAAATGGGCTGCGCCGATCAAGGCGAGCGGCGTGCAGACCGACTGAGGGAGAAACCAAAATGGCTGAGATCAAGATATTCAGCCCCGAGGGAATGGCAAAGCCGCTCGGGCAATACTCCAACATCACCCGCGTCAAAGCGTCGGAATATATCTTCATCGCCGGGCAAGTTTCCGTCGACAAAGACGGCGGACTGGTCGGGGCCGGAGATTTCGACGCGCAGTGCGTTCAGACCTTCGCCAATATCGAGACGGCGCTGAAATCCTGCGGCGCCGGCTGGGGCAATATCGTGCAGCTTTATACGTTCATGGTGCATTCGCAGGACATCCCAAGTTTCATGAAATACCGCCTGCGCGAATTTCCCAGGATGTTCGCCAACGGCCTTTATCCGCCCAACACGCTGCTGATGATCGACCGGCTGGTGAAAGAAGAATTCCTGATCGAAGTGCAGGCCACCGCCGCGATCTAGCCGACGAATACGGCGGCCCGGCGCTCGCGCGCGTATTTCGCCAGCGCCAGGAATCGATAGAGCCCGTGGACGAATTTGCCGTATGGCATACTCAGGAACAGGCCTAAAACGACGCCAAGATGCAGTGCGAGTACGATCCCCATCGCCGGCGTGTCGCGCAGCAGCAATAGGAGAAATCCCGTCAGGCTGGTGAGAAACAGCATCGCCAGAAAGGCGGTGTCCATGCCCCGCCGGGCACCATCAATCAGAATCGGCTCCCGGCGGCGTTGCAGCGTGTAAAGTCCCGCCGGCCCGACCAGCAAGCCAACACCGCCGAACGTGCCAAGCACAACTGGCGCGCTGATGAATAGATAAGGCGCCTGCCAACCGAACACGTAGTGATAAATCGTCGCCACGCAGGTCGCGGCAAAGCAAAGCAGAAACCCGTAAAATGTCAGATGGTGATAGACGCGGCGCGCTTGCGACGGTTTTTCGTTTTCACTGGTGCAGCCTTTGCCGCCGCCGCCAAGATATTTCAGGCTGGCGCTGTCGAGGCCGGCGCGCGTAATCGAATGTCCCTCGACCGGGCGGCTGCCCTCAATGCCGCGCCAGAACGCCCGCAGGCTGAAACTAAAAGCCACGATCGCATACAGCGTCACCGCACCGAACAGCGCAACCATCGCGTCATGCGGCATCAATTTGTAGAAATCACCGGCGTGACGGCCGAACAACACGTCGGGGTCCTTCAACCAGACGAAGCCAGCGATGAAGCCGGCGACTGACACCGCCGCGATCAGAGTGACCGCCAGGCCATTGCGCGCGAACAGGCCGCTGAACATACGCGGCCAGGCATAATCGCGGTAACTGTCATTCCGCAGTTTCGCCAGCGCCAACGGCACGTTGACAGCAAACTCATGGGGCGGCGAATACTGACAGTCGCTATAGCAGGCGCCGCATTGGTGGCAGAGATTGGCGAGATAGACGAGATCGGCGGCGGCAAAGCTGCGGCGCATCTCCATCGCCGGAAACACCGCGCAAAGTCCCTCGCAATAGCGGCAGGCGTTGCAGATCGTCATCAGCCGTTCGGCCTCGCGCAGGTTCTCAATTTTTGCCATGCGCCGCCGCCTCCTCGCCGGCGATGCGGCCGAACACCGAGCCGATCGTCATGCCGATGCCGGCGAGATAGCCCTTGCCGAGCACGTTGCCGGCCATGATCTCGCCGGCCGCGAACATGTTGGCTGACGGCTTACCGTCAAGCATGATCATGCGCGCAGCATCGTTCACCTTGACGCTGAGATAAGTGAACGTGATGCCGGGCCGCAGCGGATAGCCGTAAAACGGCGGCTGGTCGATTGCGCGCGCCCAATGGCTCTTCGGTGGCTGGAGGTGCTCGGTGCGGCAATCGTCGAGTTTGGCCGGATCGAAAGTACCCGCTCGCACCGAGGCATTGAAATCCGTGACGGTGATTTCCAGCGCGCCTCCATCGATACCGAGTTTTTCCCCCAGTTCGCGTACGCTTGCCGCTTCAACCGGCGGGAAGATCGACGGCATGAAGTTGCGGATCGATTTCGCGTCGATAATCGAATAGGCGATCTGGTCGGGCTGCTGTGCGATCAGACGGCCCCAGATCGCATAGCGTTTCGGCCACAGATCCTCGCCTTCGTCGTAAAACCGGCGCGCGTCCTTGTTGACGACGATGCCAAACACGATGCAATCAAGCCGCGTCGCGATGCCGCCGTCGAACTTCGGCGCGCGGGCGTCGAGCGCGATGGCGTGGCATTGGGTCGGGTCGCCGACCGGCATCACGCCCTTCTCCAGCAACAGCCGCAATACGTCGCCGCGGTTATACGGAGTGCCGCGGATGATGAAGTTGTCGGCGGCGTTGCCCCAGTGTTTCTTCAGCCATTCGATATTGGCCTCGAAGCCGCCGGCCGCGGCGACGAAAGTTCGCCCGCGGATTTCATGCGGCATGCTTTGGTGCGTGACGGTCGCTGAGGCGAAAAACCCGTCTTCAATCTTAAGCGCGATCACCGGCGTATCGTACAGCAGGATGATGCCGAGCCGCGCCGCCGTCCGGTACAGCGAGTTGACCTCGCCGCGGCCGCCGCCGAGGAAAAATGCGTTGGTGCGAGCAAGCCCTAGCGTGCCGCCAAGCGGCGGGCCGAAATGCACGCCTTGCCCGCCGAGCCAGCCCGGCAGCTCGCGCGAGCGCTCGATGGTCAGCCGCGCCAGCGGCTCGTTTGTCAGGCCACCGGTGACGCGTTGGAGATCGTCCCAGAATTCCTCCGGCGCATAGTCGCCGGTCATCACCGGCACATTGCCGTTTTGCGCGACCCGCATGTTGCGGGTGTGGCGGGAATTCCCGCCGCGATAAAACGCCGGCGCGGCTTCGAGCACGATCACGCTGCGATCGGCGCGCGCCGCGGTGATGGCGGCACATAGCGCGGCATTGCCGCCGCCGGCGATCACCACATCGAAGGTTTGCGAGAAATCCATCGTTGAGAAACCGGCTTTGCGCCATCGCCAATGGATTGGCCTTTGCTCTCGTGCCTTATACGGTAGCGCCAACTCCGGGCAAGGGCGCGCCCGGCGTGGGGGAAAACATCATGACCGGGCTTTACCCGAACGATGCCTCGCTGCTCGATAGCGCCGGAAACGCCAATATCGCAGTCGTCGATGAGCTGCTGCTGTTCCTTCAGAATGTGAAATAGACGACGATGAGCTACGCCAGTCATCGTATTCCCCTCTCCATCGAATGGGCGCACTGCGATCCCGCCGGGATCGTTTGGAATCCGCGGTTCTTCGAGTTTTTCGACACCGGCACATGGCGGCTGTTTGAAACCGTGCTCGGCATTCCCCGAAAGGATATCAATCGGCGCTTCGAAATTCTCGGGCTCGCGCTGGTGGAATCCGGCGCCAACTTCGTGGCGCCGCTAAAATACGGCGACAGCGCCGAGCTGGAATCCGAAGTGGTCGAATTCCGCCGCTCGAGCTTCGATCTGCGGCACCGGATTTACAAAGGCGACCTGCTGGCGGTCGAAGGCCGCGAGCGTCGCGTCTGGGCGATCCCGCATCCCGACGATCCGTTGCGGATGGCGACACAGCCGGTGCCGCCGGAGGTAATCGCGCGCTTCAGGCGCGACTAGGCCTCGGCGATCTTCACATATTCAAAGTCGCCCGGCTTGTTGTCGATGCCGACCTTCGGCGGCGCGATCCAGCCGGCGAACTTGCCCGGCTCGCTCTCTGGCACCATCAGGCTCTCAATGTATTCGCGATCGCTGTCGGACGGCAGATAGTCGCCCTTCTTGGCTTCCCACTCGGCGTCGCTCAGCACGTTTCCGGAAGTGTCAGCATGGATACCGGAAAACTCGCCGATGTGACGATGGAACGCGACGTGTGGCAGCGTGATCTTGAACGGAATACCAGCCGCTTCGATCATTTTGTTCCAGCGGCCGATGCCGAGATTGCAGTCGACCACGTAGTCGTCGCGCAGCCGCATGTTGAGCGCCGACAGCGCCGGCGCGTCTTCGTTCTGGATCTTGCCATCCTTGAGGCGCAGCACCGGATAGGTGCCGCTCTCAAGCTGGTGATCGTCCTGCAACCGGTCCTCACGGAAGCGGCCTTTCAAACCCGCATGAAAGGCGTTGGCGGCGTTGGTCGAAATCTCGTTGCCGAACAGATCGAGCGTCAGCGAGAAATGCATGTTGGCTTTCTTTTGCAGGGTCGGCAGATCGATGACGCCGAGCTTGCGGATTTTCACAATTTCATAAGGGTCGCTGATGCCGGCGTCCTTCATCGCATCGACGGTGCGCTGAACGATGCGGGTGACGCCGGTCTCGCCGACGAACATGTGATGCGCTTCTTCCGTGAGCATGAAGCGGCAGGTACGCGACAGCGGATCGAAGCCGGATTGCGCCAGCGCCTCGAGCTGCATCTTGCCGTCGCGGTCGGTGAAATAAGTGAACATGAAGAACGACAGCCAGTCCGGCGTCTTCTCGTTGAAGGCGCCCAACATGCGCGGCGTGTCGGCATCGCCGGAGCGCCGCTGCAGCAGCGCCTCGGCTTCCTCGCGGCCGTCGGTGCCGAAATATTTCTGCAACAGGTAAACCATCGCCCAGAGATGGCGGCCCTCTTCCACGTTGACCTGGAACAAGTTGCGCATGTCGTAGAGCGACGGCGCTGTCTTGCCGAGATGGCGCTGCTGCTCGACCGAGGCCGGCTCGGTGTCGCCCTGGATCACGATCAGCCGGCGCAACATGGCGCGGTACTCGCCGGGAATTTCCTGCCAGGCGTCTTCGCCCTTGTGCTTGCCAAACGGAATCTTGCGGCCTTCCAGTTGCGGTGCCAGCAGAACGCCCCAGCGATAGTCGGGCATCTTGACGTAGTCGAACTTGGCCCAGCCTTTCGGATCGACGCTCACCGCGGTGCGCAGATAGACCAGCGATTCCTGGAAGCCTTCCGGCCCCATGTCGTTCCACCAGTTGATGTAGCCGGGATGCCATTTCTCCAGGGCACGCTTGACGCGATCGTCGGTGCCCAGGCCGACATTGTTGGGAATGAGGCCGTCGTAATCGACGTTGGTGATGTTCATGGCTTTGGTCCTCTCGTCGTTTCCCGGGCGCAGCGCAGCGCGTTAGCGTTGCGCTGCAGACCCGGGATCGTTA
>JBPCQM010000184.1:0-17524 GCA_050998115.1 Pseudolabrys sp.
CCCGCCTCCTGCTCGCGCAAAACCGCGATGATCTGCTCTTCGGTAAACCTGATCCGCTTCATCGGTCCGTCCTTCAGAAAGGCCGGACTCTAACTCTCCGTGGAGGAAATACTCAGTGGCAGGTCAACTTTCCGGTTGCATCCTTTGAATATGAAATACGAAAAATCTTATAGCGCCCTTCAACAAATCGAACTCGCAGCAAACCAATATCTCGACCGACTTTGGCTTCATCCCAAGTCCAACATCCGTTGTACCCGTCATCCCACTTAGGAAGAACTCTTTCAAAACCGGTCTTAGGTTCGAGCGAAGCCTCACCGAGGTCATCACCCGATACCTTTTCGGCATAAATTGGAAACCGAAGGTTCTCGCGATTGTGCTTACCGAATTCGCGGTGAGTATTCCGCAATTCTAATAATCTGAATGGTACTTCGTTATCGTCTTTGTATTTGTACTCTGAGGCAACTTGCTCGTCCGACTTTCGAATTCCAAGGGCGTTAGAGCGTGTTTCTTTCTGATAGCAGAGTACATACTCGTGACTTTTCGCGAAGTCGGAGTCCTTCATCCCCCTGCCTTTTGGATTTACTAGGACACTAACCTGAGCAAGAAAATTCTGATCGCCGAAAATCGTATCAAGAATAGCGCGCAGATTGTGCATTTCGTTATCATCAATGCTGCAAAAAAAGACTCCTTCATCATGTAACAACTCGTGGAGAAGGCTAAGGCGAGGCCACATCATGCAGAGCCATTTGTCGTGACGTTCTAAGTCATCTTTGTCGACCGTTTCACCGCCGACCGTAGCCTTCAGCCATTGTTTCATCAGAGACGAATTTACATTATCGTTGTAAGCCCAACCTTCCTTGCCCGTGTTGTAGGGAGGATCGATGTAGATCACGTCGACCTTGCCCGCATAGCGTGGCAACAGCGCTTTCAGCGCTTCCAGATTGTCGCCGTGAATGACGAGATTATCGTCCAATGACGCCGCCTTGCCGCCGGGCAAGCTTTTTTTTGGATCGATCACAAGCTCGCGGAACGGCACCGACAGGTGGTGCGAATAGACGAACGGCTTACCCTTGAACTCAAGCGTCGGCATACGGGAACCCCGGGGAGATTCGTTACAGCATAGACCGTGAGCACGTCGGGGTCGCGCGAGGCGAGGCTCGGCTGTGGAAGGATATTCATATTCCGCGCTCCACTGGCGTAAACCATTAGCCCGAAGCGAGGAGCTACTGGATTCCGGCTATAGCCGCCGAGCCGTCCACGCTTTATGACGTGGCAACTGACGTAGGGGTCCCCAACATGCTGCCTCCCATCGTCGACGGCTCGACGCAATTCATCGCCATCCTCGGCGATCCGATCGCGCAGGTGCGCTCGCCGGCGATGTGGAGCGCGCTGTTCCGCCACAACGGCGTCAACGCGATCTGCATTCCCGTTCACGCCCGCGCCGCCGAGCTCGGCGTGGCGATCGCCGGGCTGCGCGCCGCGCAAAATTGTATCGGGCTCATTTTCACCATTCCGCACAAGCCGGCGGCGGCGAGCCATGTCGACGAGCTGACCGAACGCGCCCGTAATGTCGACGCCATCAATATCGCGCGGCGGCAACCGGACGGCCGCTGGCTCGGCGACATCGTCGACGGCCACGGCTTCGTCGAGGCGCTGCGCGCCAAAGGACTGCGGCTCGATGGCCGCCGCGCGCTGGTGGTCGGCTCCGGCGGGGTCGGCAGCGCCATCGCCTTCGCGATCGCCGACGCCAAGGCCCGCGAGGTCGCGGTGTCCGATATCGCCGGCGACAAGGCGCAACATCTGGCGCAGCGCATCGCGGCGGCAACCGGCGTCAAATCCTTTGTCGCGCCGCCCGCCGCCGAAGGCTTCAATCTGGTGGTCAACGCCAGCCCGATGGGCATGCGCGACGGCGACCCGCTGCCGATCGACTGCGCCGGGCTCGACCCCGCCGCGATCGCCGGCGACGTGGTGGTGCACCCGGAAATCACTCCATTTCTGGCGATCGCGCGCGAGCGCGGCTGCGCCATCCAGCCCGGCACCCACATGATGAACCACCAGGTCACGGTGACGGCGGAGTTTTTCGGCCTGCCGCCCGGCGACTGGAGCCCGGCGACGGCGGCCTTGGGCTGAAGCTTTGGGTTGAAGATTTGGGCTGAGCCTTAGGGCTGAACCCTTGGGCTGAGCAGCCGCCCGCCCGTCTTGTTGCACCCGATTGTTGCGCAGCCCGTTTCGGGCCTACACTGCTGCCAGACAACAACAACCATACGGGGGAGACCACCCATGACACATCGTCCGATTTCTCGCCGCGCCGTGCTGGCCGGCTCGGCCGCTATTGGCGCGCTCGGCCTTTCCGGCCGGCCCGCCTTCGCCGAGGTCAACTGGAAGAAATATTCCGGCACCAAGCTCGAAGTGATCCTCGCCAAGGGGCCGCGCGGCGACAACCTGCAGAAATACATCAAGGAATTCACCGACCTGACCGGCATCCAGGTCGAGTCCGAGCAGATCCCCGAGCAGCAGCAGCGCCAAAAGGCGGTGATCGAGCTTACCTCCGGCAAGCCGAGCTTCGACGTTATCCACCTGAGCTATCACGTGCAGAAGCGGCAGTTCGAAAAGGCCGGCTGGCTCGCCGACATGTCGCCCATGATGAAAGACCCGAGCCTGACCGCGCCGGACCTCACCGAAAGCGACTTCTCGGCGGCGGGGCTCTCCTACGCCAAGAACGACAAGGGGCAGATGCTGTCGCTGCCGTGGTCGGTCGACTACTTCATCCTGTATTACAACAAGGACATCTTCGCCAAGGCCGGCGTCAGCGTGCCGAAGACGCTCGACGAGATGAATACGCTCGCCGAGAAGCTGACCGATGAGAAGGCCGGCGTGTTCGGTTACGTCGGCCGCGGCCTGCGCAACGCCAACATGACGCTGTGGACCAACTATTTCCTCAATTACGGCGGCGAATTCCTCGACGCCAAGGGCAACATCCTGACCGACGGCCCGGAGGCAATCGAGGCGACCAAGTCGTACGACCGCTCCAACAAGTCCTCGCCGCCGGGCGTTGCCGGTTTCAACTGGATGGAGTCGCTCGCCGCCTTCGCGCAAGGCCGCGCCGCGATGTGGATCGACGGCGTCGGCTGGGCGCCGGGCGTCGAAAACCCCAACGCCTCGCGCATCGTCGGCAAGGTCGGCTACGCGATGGTGCCGGCCGGGCCGAAAGGGCAATACTCGGCGACCTATGGCGACGGCATCGGCATCGCGGCCGCCAGCAAGAACAAGGAAGCCGCCTACTTGCTGTGCCAATGGGTGGTCTCGAAGCAACAAGGCGCGCGGCTGCTGCAGGCCGGCGGCGGCGTGCCGTTCCGCAATTCCATCCTCAACGACGAGGAGGTGCGCAAAGGCGTCACGCTGCCGAAGGAATGGCTGCAATCGGTGATCGACGCGGCGAAGATCAGCAAGCTCGGCCTGCCCGTCGTCATCCCGGTCGCCGAATTCCGCGACATCGTCGGCGCCGCCGTCACCGCGACGCTGTCGGGCGCTGACCCTGCGACCGAACTGAAAAAGGCGCACGAGCAGTTCCGGCCGATCCTGGAGCGCAGCGAAAAGGCGTAACGCCGCTTGCATCCAACGCGCGTCATGGCCGGGCATAGCCCGTCGCAAGACGGGCGTGAACGCCCTGTTGTCCCGGCCATCCACGTCTTGCTTCGCTGGCATGAGGCAAAGCAAGACGTGGATGCCCGGCACAAGGCCGGGCATGACGGTGCTGTATTTGTCGATTGCGCGGCGTAACCAGATGCAGCCTAGCGCCGACCAGCAACCCGAATGGCGGCCGCCGTCCTATTGGCCGTTCGTCGCGCCAGCGCTGCTTGTCGTGCTCGCCGTCATCATCTTCCCGTGGGCCTACACGATCTGGATGAGCCTGCACGAATGGAAGATCGGCGCGGCGCCGAGCTTCGTCGGCCTCGCCAATTACATCCGGCTGCCGCACGACCCGCGCTTCGTTGAGGCGGTCGGGCACACGCTCATTTACACCGTGCTGTCGGTAGCGCTGCCGCTCTTGTTCGGCACGCTGGCGGCGGTGATATTCCACAACAAATTTCCGATGCGCGGATTTATGCGCGGTCTGTTCATCCTGCCGATGATGGCGACGCCGGTCGCGATCGCGCTGGTGTGGACCATGATGTTCCACCCGCAGTTAGGCATCCTCAATTATCTGCTGTCGCTCATCGGCCTGCCGCCGTCATTGTGGGTGTTTCACCCCGCAACCGTGATCCCCTCGCTGGTGATGGTCGAGACCTGGCAATGGACGCCGCTGGTGATGCTCATCGTGCTCGGCGGGCTCGCCGCCATCCCGGCCGAGCCGTACGAGAGCGCGCTGATCGACGGCGCCACGCCATGGCAGATTTTTCGCTACATTTCGCTGCCGCTGATCATGCCGTTTCTGTTCATCGCCGCGATGATCCGCATGATCGACGCGGTGAAAAGCTTCGACATCATCTTCGCCATCACGCAAGGCGGTCCGGGCAGCGCCTCGGAGACCATCAACCTTTATCTCTACAGCGTCGCCTTCGTTTATTACGACGTCGGCTATGCCTCGGCGATCGTCATCGTATTTTTCGCGCTGATCGTCGCGCTCGCCGCCGCGCTCCTGCATCTGCGGCAAGGCACCCACTGGAACGAGAACGGGGGCGGTCCGTGACGTTGCGGCGGCTGCTCAACCGGATCGGGCTGCTGTTCGCGGTGATCGTCATCGTGTCGCCGGCGGTGCTGTTCTTTCTCTGGATGGCGTCGCTGTCGATCAAGTTCGAGATCGACAACGCGGCCTATCCGCCGGTCTTCATCCCTGAGCGGTTCAACTGGGGCAACTACGCCGCAGTGCTCGCTTCCAACCGGTTCATTACTTATTTCTTCAACACCCTAATCGTGACCGGCGCCGCGACGTTGTTCGCGCTGCTGGTTGGCGTGCCGGCCGGCTACGGCATGGCCCGCATGCGCGCGCACAAGTCGGCGGTGCTGATCCTGATCGCGCGCATCACGCCGAATCTGTCTTATCTCATTCCGCTGTTCCTGGCGTTCCAGTGGCTCGGCCTGCTCGGCACGTTGTGGCCGCAGATTATCGCCCATCTGGTGGTGACGGTGCCGATCGTGATCTGGATCATGATCGGCTATTTCGAGACGACGCCGATGGAGCTTGAGGAGAGCGCCATGATCGACGGCGCCACCCGCTGGCAGGTGTTCCGCTATGTCGCGCTGCCGATCGCGCGGCCCGGCATCGCGGTGGCGTTCATCCTGGCGGTGATCTTTTCCTGGAATAATTTCGTGTTCGGCATCGTGCTGGCCAGCCGTGAAACCCGCACGCTGCCGGTCGCGGTCTACAACATGATCTCGTTCGATCAGTTGAGCTGGGGGCCGCTTGCGGCGGCGGCGATCCTCGTTACCTTGCCGGTGCTGGTGCTGACCGTGTTCGCGCAGCGCCAGATCGTCGCCGGCTTGACCGCCGGCGCGGTCAAGGGCGGCTGAGCATTCGCAGCGCTTGAAATTCGCTACTATGGGCCGCGCCGATTCGCGTTTCGGGCTTTTGCCACCCACCCCATGCTCCTCGTCAAAACCTACCTCGGCCAAAGCAAAATTCACGGTCTTGGCGTGTTCGCCGGCGAATACATCCGCAAGGGCGCCAAGGTCTGGTGCTTCGTCGAAGGCTTCGACCGCGCCTGGTCGCCGCGCGAATTCGCCAGGCTGCCGAAATCGGCCCGCGATTTTATCCAGCATCACGGCTACCGGGTCGACGGCGAGATATTGCTGACGGTGGACCTCGACCGCCACATCAACCATTCGGAAACCGCCAATACCGGCTGGCGGACCGGCCACATCGTCGCGTTGCGCAATATCCCGAAGGGCGCCGAGATCACCAATAATTACCGGCTGTTCGACCTGGCGTTTTGCGCGGCATTCCTGAGGAAGAGCATGAAGAAGAGGTAGCGCATTGCGCCGCTCGGCTTTATAAAGCGCCGCATGGCCAAATCACCCCGGGTTGTCTTTACCTTCAAGCGCATCGCCGAAAACGACTGGCAGATCATCGCCAGCCGCGAAGGCACCGAAACGCAATATGTCAACGGCCTGAAAAGCAAGGCCGAGGTCGATGAGTGGCTACATGGCAACCGCCGCCTCGCCTGGCTGCGCGCCAACGGCTACGCGAAATAACCGGGCTTCCGTTTTGCGCTAACGCAACGGCGGATCGACGTGCCAGTCGAGCACGGCGAGCATGACGAAAAATCCGATGACGTAAGCGACCGTGACGTGCCAGCCGTGGCGCAGCCACAGCCCGACCGACTTTGCTTCCGGGTATTGGTTCGACAGCGCGACCCCCGCCGAGGAGCCGAACCAGATCATCGAGCCGCCGAAGCCGACCGCGTAAGCCAGAAATCCCCAGTCGTAGCCGCCTTGTTTGAGGGCCAGCGCGGTGAGCGGGATATTGTCGAATACGGCGGAAACAAACCCGAGACCGAGCGCGGTCTGCCAGGCGGCCGCCGGCAGTTTCTCGACCGGCATCATCGAGGCCGCGGTGACCAGCGATAGCAGGAAAAGGGTGCCCTTGAAGGTTTCGGGCATGATCTCCCAATCCGGCTTGCGCAACGCCGCCGTGGCGAGGATGACCACCCAGACCGAGGCGCCGAGCAATGGCGCGTGGTCGAGCAGATCCGGATATTTCACGTTGGCCGTGATGTTGACGGTGAGTGCGACGATCAGGATCGCCGCGACAATGCCTACGCGCACCGGGTCGATCTTTAGGCCCCGCTTGGCTTCCTTGATGATCGGCGAGTAGCGTTGCTGTTGGATCGAGGCCGGCACCGCGAAGATCAGCAGCGCGGTGCCGGCCGCGATGAAGGCTTCGATCACGCTGAGCGGGCTCACGCCGGCGATCCACATCATCGTCGTCGTGGTGTCGCCAACCACGCTGCCGGAACCGCCGGCATTCGAGGCGGCGACGATGGCGGCGAGATAGCCGATATGCACCTTGCCGCGGAACACATGCCGCGCCACCGTGCCGCCGATCAGCGCCGCCGCAATGTTGTCGAGGAAGCTCGAAATAACGGCGACCAGTACCAGCAGCATTACGCCGCCTTTCCAGTCGTCGGGCAGCAGCGCCGGCATTTCGTCGGGGATGCCGCTTTTCTCGAAATGCCGCGCCAACAGCGCAAATCCCATCAGCAGCAGGAACAGGTTGGCGAGGATGACCCATTCATGCTCAAGGTGCAGGCCGAGGCCGGAAATGCCGGTGCCGTATTTGAATCCGGTGAAGGCGACCTTGTAGATGGTGATGACGAGAAGCCCGCCAACCGCGATCGGCAGCGTGTGGCGGTGAAATAGCGCGACGCCGAGCAACGTCAACGCGAACAGGATGAAGTCGACCGGGATTCCGAAGATCATGATGGGTTCGATCACGGCGACCCTCAATGCAAGCACGACGATGTGTGCGGCGGAATTATCGAACAAGGCGAGCTTCTTTAAGCCTGCACCGAATAACCGCCGTCGACCGCGATGGTCGCACCAGTGACGAAGCTCGACGCCGGTGAAGCGAGAAACACAGCGATCCCGGCGAAATCCGACGGCGAGCCCCAGCGTTGCGCCGGCGTGCGCGCCAGCACCCGCTCGTAAAGCCCCTCGACCTGCTGACGCGCCTTTTGGGTCAGCTCGGTGTCGATCCAGCCCGGCAGGATCGCGTTGACCTGGATATTGGCTTTCGCCCAGGCGACCGCCATCGCCCGCGTCATCTGCACGATGCCGCCTTTGCTCGCGGCATAAGGCGTCGCGTAGGACGAGGCGAAATTCGACATCATCGAACCGATATTGATCATTTTGCCGGCGCCGGCCTTGAGCATGTGCGGATAGGCGGCCTGCGAGCAGAAAAACGCGCTGGTCAGGTTGGTGTTCATCACCAGATGCCAGTCTTCGCCGGTCAAATCCTGCGGCTGCTTGCGCACGCTGGTGCCGGCATTGTTGACCAGAATATCGAGCCGGCCATGCTTCTCGGCGGTGCGATTGATGGCCTCCTTGCAGGAGGATTCCTTGAGCACGTCGAGTTCGACAAATTCCGCAGCGCCGCCGAGCTCCTTTAATTCCGCCAAAGCCGACTGCGCCTTGGTTTGATTGCGCCCGGCGATCACCACCGTGGCGCCGGCGGAAGCCAGCCCCTTGGCCATGCCGAGCCCGATGCCGCCATTGCCACCGGTGATGAAGGCCACTTTTGTTTTCAGATCGAAATGTGTCATTTGCAAATCGTCCCCCTGCCGCAAAGCACGCTATAAAACCGGGAGACGCAGGTCCAGACCGGACGAAGCTTACGGCTGCGCCACCACTCCGCCCGTCATCGGCCCGGCGATGCCGGTGGTCTTTGGAAACGTGATCGGCTTTTTCGTCATGACACGGGCGGCAAGGAACGCGAAGGCCTGCGCCTCCAGCGCATCGGCCGACCAGCCGGCGTCATCCGCGGTCTCGACACTGGCCGGGGCCAGCCGTGCCGCCAGCATCTTCATCAGCGTGCGGTTGCGCGCGCCGCCGCCGGCGACGATCCACGCCTTCGGCGCCGCCGGCAGATGCGGCACGATGCGCGCCACCGCCTCGACGGTGAGCGCCGACAAGGTCGCGGCGCCGTCCGCGATCGAGAAATCCGGCAGTCCGATATTCGAAAATGCAAAGGCGTTGCGGTCGAGCGACTTCGGCGGCGTGAGATCGAAGAACGCATTGTCGAGCACGGCCTGGATGAACGTGTGGTCCGGCGTGCCGGTCGCCGCCACGTCGCCGCGGTCGTCATAGGGTGCGCCGGTGCGCGCCCGCATGAAGTCGTCGATCAGCGCATTACCCGGCCCGGTGTCGCAAGCGACCGGATCGCCACCGTCGACGAAGGTGACGTTGGCGACGCCGCCAATATTAAGCACCGCGATCGGATGCGGCCGGGCCAGGTCGCGCGCTATCGCCTGATGAAATATTGGAACGACCGGCGCGCCCTGCCCGCCGCTCTCTACATCGGCCTGGCGGAAATCGTAAGCCACCGGCAGCCTGAGCCGCTTCGCCAGCGCCAAGCCATCGCCGATCTGCACTGTTAGTTTGGCCTGCGGCTTGTGCAGCACGGTCTGACCGTGGAAGCCGACGATGTCGACATGACCGACTTTTTCATCGGCGATGAATTTTTCGACGGTCTCGGCGTGGATGCTCGTGACGAAAGCCTCGGCCTCGCGCAGCACACCCGGCCGCGAGGTCCGGTCGCTAAGCGAAGCGCCGTCCGCCAGCGCCTGGCGCAACAGAGCGCGCTCGTCGTCCGAATAAGGCCGGTAGCCGACCGGGCCGAGCGCGTCTATGCGCTCGCCGTCGGTTTCGACCAGCGCCACATCGACGCCGTCGAACGACGTCCCGCTCATCAAGCCGATCGTCCGCACGCTTTCCCGCCCGCTCGCCTTGCCAACTGGCTTGCCGTTATTGAATCCAGTACCGGACCTGTTACACCACCGGCGTCATAAGGCCAAAGTTATGAGCGCCTATAAATCCGATTTCCTTAATATTCTGGCCGACCGGGGATTCATCCACCAGGTTTCCGAGCCCGACACGCTCGACGCGCGCGCCAAGGCCGGCGCCATCACCGGCTATATCGGCTTCGATTGCACCGCGGGCGCGCTCCATGTCGGCTCGCTGCTGCCGATCATGATGCTCTATTGGATGCAGCAAACCGGTCACCGTCCGATCGCGCTGATGGGCGGCGGCACCACGCGGGTCGGCGATCCGTCCGGCAAGGACGAGAGCCGGAAAATCCTGACCGAAGCCGACATCAGCCGGAACCTTTCCAGCATCCAGAAGGTGTTCGCGAAATTCCTGAAATTCGGCGATGGCGGGGCTGTGATGGCCAACAACGCCGATTGGCTCAACGCGCTCAATTACATCGATTTCCTGCGCGACGTCGGCAGGCATTTCTCGGTCAACCGGATGCTGTCGTTCGACAGCGTGAAGATGCGGCTCGACCGCCAGCAGGAACTGTCGTTTCTCGAATTCAACTACATGGTGCTGCAAGCCTACGACTTCGTCGAGTTGCATAAGCGCGAGAAATGCATCTTGCAGATGGGCGGCTCGGATCAGTGGGGCAACATCGTCAACGGCATCGATCTCGGCCGCCGCATGATGAACGCGCAATTGTTCGCGCTCACCTCGCCGCTGATCACGACATCTTCCGGGGCCAAAATGGGCAAGACCGCAGCCGGCGCGGTCTGGCTCGATGCCGGCATGGTCAGCCCGTACGACTACTGGCAATACTGGCGCAACACCGAGGACGGCGATGTTGTGCGCTTTCTCAAATTATTCACGGTGCTGCCGCTCGACGAGATCGCACGACTCGCTTCGCTCAAGGGCGCCGGCATCAACGAAGCCAAGAAAGTGCTGGCGACCGAAGCGACGGCGCTGGTGCATGGCCGCGACGCAGCCGCGCAAGCGGAAGGCACCGCCCGCCAGACGTTCGAGCAAGGCACGCCGGCAGACACGTTGCCGACGATCGAAATCCAGCCCGGCGCCGGTATCCTCACCGCGGCGGTGGCGACCGGCGCCGTGTCGTCAACCAGCGAAGCACGCCGGCAGATCAAAAATGGCGGCATCAAATTAAATGGCGTCCTCGTAACCGACGAGAAAATGACCATCACCGAGGCCAATGCGACGCCGGAGGGCTCGCACATCTTGTCGGTCGGCAAGAAACGCCACTTCCAGCTCAAGACGAAATAGCGCTCCTGTCAGCGCGTCTTCGGCTGCGCAAAATCCGGATCGAACATGCCCGGCGTGGGCAGCAGCTTGCGCAGCATGCCGGGCGCCACCGCCGACATCGGATTGACGGTGATGCGCGGCGCGCTCGGCGGCCCGACCGCCTCATAAGTAATACCGAGCAGTCCCTCGTTGCTGCCGCCGCCGAGGAACAGGCCGACGATCGGGATTTGCCCGAACATATTGTTGATAGCGTATAGCGGAACGAAGGTGCCTTTCATGCGCACTTCGTCACGCGCATAGTCAATCTGCCCGTCCACGGTGACGCCAACCTGCGGCCCGCGCACCACGCCACCGCTGATCAGCATGCGGCCGGGTTGCCTGGTGAAATCGGTGCGCAGCTCGCTGAATTCGACGCCGGCCCGGGGCTGGTTGCTCGACGCGCCGGCCAGCACCCGCTCCAATGCCGGCTCGCCGCGCACGACAAAATTGCGGATATTGAGCTGGCCGAGCTGATTGAGGTTGTCCAGGCTCGGCGGGTCCATCGCCACCCACATCTGCCCGCCAAAGATGCGCGGGTAGGTGTCGGTGAAGCGGAACAGCGAGCCGGCGTCGTCGGTCTCAAGGTAAATCACCGGCCGCCTTTCCTTCGGCAGCGGCCGGATATCGCCGATCAGCGCGGCGTCGCGGCCGATCTTGGCGTTCAGATTAAAATTGCGGATGTGGCCGCCGCGGCGCGACAGTTTTAGATCAAGCCCGCGCAACGCCTCGCCATTGTGCCCCAACACCGCGCCGATCTTGATGTCGAGATCAAAATCGGGCTGGTGCGTCTTGCCCTTTGGCGGCGCAGCATTGCCGAGCGTCGATTTCACAAACAGCCGCCCGTCGTAAACGTCGCCCCGCATGACAGCGCGAAACACGCGGTCGCTACCGCGATCGACCTTGAGCGCCGCGCGATCGCCTTCCGACAGGCCGAACACCGGGAAGTTCGCCGTGACAAGATCGCCGGCGCTGTCGAGTTCGACTGACCCTTTCGCCAGCGCGCCCTGGCCGTCGATCGTGAGATCGTCGAACCGCGTCGACCTGGCGTCCTTGGTGAGCGCGAAGGTGACGCGCGCCGCCTTGCCCGCGGGCTTGACCCAACCGGGCAGCAGATTGTCGACCCTGACCGGGGTGAAATCGGCGTCGACCGTCAGCCGGCTGGGCTTGTCGTCCTGACCGACCCGCCCGGTCAGCTTGATCGGCACCGAACCGGTCACGGCCGGGCCGAAATCGATGCCGATCCGCCGCCGCGCGCTTTCGTCGAGCGTGGCCTGCAAGGCCAGATCGGCCTCGGTGTCGGCCGTGGCCTTGCGGAAATCGAGCGCGCCGGCAATGCCGTTGAGCTTCACGTCACCCTTGACCTGATAGCCGCTCGAATTGGCGACGACGTGCAGATTTTGCGCCTCGAGTTTCTGGCCCATCAAAACGCGATCGGCGGCGAAAGTGGATAGATCGATCGAGACCGCGTAATTGGTTTGGCTGCCCACGCGGTCATGCGCCAGCACCAAATCGAGCGAGGCCTGCGCCGACAACGTGCCGCGGCTGCTCGCGGGATCGAGCACAATACCGGCGGCGGAGCGCAGCGGCTCGATTGCCAGCAGGGTCGCCGCCGCCGGCAGCGATCCGTCGATACGAAAACGCGCGGTGGCCGGCGCCGCGCGAGGATGGGTGTCGGGCACCTCAAATACGCCGCTGGTGATGCTGAGACGGCGGCCGGCGCCAACCTCGATGGTGCCGCGGCCGAGTGCGATATTGGCGGTGCGTCCGGTCAGATGCACCAGCAGATCGGCGTCACGGATCGGCGGCAAAGATGGGATCGGCTGCAACGTGGTGCCGCTGGTTTCGAGATCAATCGACAACCCGTCGTCTGGAATAGGAATGGCGGGATCCGTCAAAGCCGGCAGCGCCACGCTGCCGGCGATCAAAAGGCGTTCCACGGTACCTGCCGAGATGCGCTCCTCCACCCAACTGCGCACCGGCGTAGCGATAAAGATCGGCCACAGCCGCTTCACCAGCGCCGCCGGCATTCGTGTTCCGGCGACGCCGAATGCCAACCGCGGCTCAGTACCGGAATAGTCGAGGCTGCCGTTAATCGCCGCGCCGACATTAAAGCCGGGGCGCACGTCGTTACGGCCAAGCTCGGCCTGATCGAGGTCGATGCGCTGGCGCCCAAGATCAACACGGGCGCTAATCGTGGCGCGGTTAAACGCGAAACTCTGCTCGCCGGTTTCCTTGCCGGCTGAAAAAATGACCGGGTCGATCACCGGATCGCCGGGAACAACATTGACCGACCATATCGCGTTCGATTCGTCGGGGGCGATATGCGCTTCCAGTGTAATCTGCGAGCCGGCGGTCTGGATTTGGAACGGCACGATCAGCGCCCGGTGTTGCCCGTCCCAATTGAAACGGATATCGGCGTGGTCGAGTTGAAGCGCGGAGGCGACATTCTGCGGATCGCGGACATAGCCGCCCTCGGCGACGATCTGCCCGCGCGCGGCTTGCAACGTGCCGTCGGGCGCGAATTCGCCGCGCAAACTTGCCGACAGCGGCAAATCGGACTCGACGAAGCCTTCACCCAGCCGCAGTGCCAACAGCAGATCGTTGGCGGAAACCTTGCGCGCCTCAATGCCGACCGCTCGCAAGCCATCGGCGAGCGGCCGCAGCGCCGCGCTCAACTCCCAGGGTCTTGCCGGATCTTCCGAAGCCAGACGAAAGATCACACCGCCCTGCGCCGGACGGGTCAGGCTCACATTGATTTTGCTGAACGTCCAGTGTTTGCCGTTACGCTGGTCGTCGACGGTAAGATTGCCGTTTTTGAGCCCCAGTTCATGCAAGTCGTGGCCGTCGAGCCCGGTCACGCCGATCGCGTCGATCCAGGCCAGCAGCCCGCTGAAATCTTCCAATCCGCCGCGCACAATGGCGACGGGCGTCGTGGATTCAGGATTTTGACGTTTCGGCAAGGCGCTGGCGGGAGCGCTGGCTATCGGGCGCGAGTTTGCGCCGGCAAAGACGGTGACGTGGCCGTCGGCTTCGATGCGCACCGCCATTTCGGCGCCGACCAGATTGAGGCTTTGCGCGCGCATATGGCCGGTAAACAGGCTGGCGCCGGACAGCCCGACTTCAGCCTTGGGGGCGCTCGCCACCACGACGCCGTCGGCATCACGCACCACGATGTCACGCATGCGCAACGCGGTGCCGCCGTTTTCATCGCGCTCGAGTTGAGTGCCGCCGACGGTGACGGAATGCTTGCTGCCGAAATTCTCGTCGATCGCCCAGGCAAGCCATGGCGTCGCCATGTCGAGCTCGATCGGTCCGCTGGCGAGCCGCCACCACACGGCAAGCACGAGGACTGTCGCCACGCCGATGGTGCCGCCGAGCGTCCAGGCGGTGCGACGAAACCAGCGAGCGCGCGCCAGCCGATACGTCGCGCGCCGCGCCCGCCCCCAACGCCGCCGGCTGCGGCGCGCGAAGCGTCGCACGCGGAATAGCTTGCCGCTTCGGCCGAGGCGTTCGTGGTGCGCTGAATGTCCGGACGCCGGTCGCCCGGGTGCAGCGGGGTGCGACTTACTATGTTCGATGTTCATGCCCTTGGGGGCGCCCCCTCGACCCGCCGGATTGCGAGACTATCGCCGCCAAAATGCGATTCGCCTATCACGCAAGGCCGACCTAACATCGGCCGATCGTCCGCAACTCCCCACCGCGCCCTGGCGGCCTTGAGATTCACCCGTTGAAAGCGACGAAAGGAAGGCATTTGGCGTCCGATCCCGACCCGCTGGTCGTCGGCCAGAAGGCGCCCGCCTTCACGCTGCCGGTCGACGGCGGCGGGCGCATGTCGCTCAAGGACTTTAAGGGCGAAAAGCTGGTGCTGTATTTCTACCCGAAGGCGGGCACGCCCGGCTGCACCCGGCAGGCGATCGATTTCTCGCGGCTGAGAGCGACATTCACCAAAGCGGGAACCGCGGTCCTTGGCGTTTCCGCCGATCCGCTCGCCGCTCAGGATCGCTTCAAGACCAAACACCAACTCAAGATCGCGCTGGCGTCCGACGCGACGCACAAGATGCTGGAGGCCTACGGCGCCTGGGGCGAAAAATCGATGTACGGCCGTAAATTCATGGGCGTGATCCGCAAGACCGTATTGATCGATCGCGACGGGCGCATCGCGCAGGTGTGGCCGAAAGTGTCGGTCGGTGGCCATGCCGAAGCGGTATTGGCCGCAACAAAACGGTTGTAATCGCCGGATGAAATTGCCGTGAGCGCGATAATTTCCTGATTCTTAACCATAGCCGGTTGAAATCGCTCCATTGGTCCCCGGCCCATCCGGACCGGCGGGAGCGTCGATGTCGTCGAATTCGTATTACTCACCGTACGAATACCCGCCCCAGCAGGCCCCGGCTCATCCCGAAGCCCGCCCGCAATCGGCCGCCGCCATATCGCGACACGTCCAGCGCCGCTCGAGCGGCTACACGCTGTTGCACGCCGGGCGGCAGGTGCGGATCGGGCCGGTCGCGTTCTGGATCTTCGTCGGCACGCTGATGGTGATGGGGGTCTGGTCGCTCGGCACCGGCACCTATTTTGCGTTCAAGGACGACGTGCTGACACGGTTGATTGGCCGCCAGGCGCAAATGCAATTTGCTTATGAGGACCGCATCGCCGATTTGCGCTCGCAGATCGACCGCATCACCAGCCGGCAATTGCTCGACCAGGAACAATTTGAACACAAGCTCGACGCGATGCTGCGCAAGCAGGTGACGATCGAGCAACGCATGAGCCAGATCGCTGGCGAAGCAGGCGCCGGCACGCCGCGCGGCAGAACTGCGCCGAGCAAGCCGACGCCGCTCAGCGAGAACGGCTCACTGGTGACGCAGCCCGAGCGGCAATCCTGGCTGCCGTGGCGCAACAAGGCGCTGGCCGGCGGTCTTGACGGCGCGCTCAATCGCGTGGCGGCCTCGCTCGATCACATCGAGCAGCGCCAGGGCGCGGCGCTCGCCGCGATGGAAGAAAGCGCCGAGGCCAGGACCCGGCGCATTCGCGGCGTGCTCGGCGAACTTGGCGTCGATCTCGGCAAAGCCCATGACATCACCGGCTCGATCGGCGGGCCGTTTGTTCCGGTAAAATCACCATCCATCGCCGCCACATTCGAGGGCCAGCTCAAACTGGTCAATCTCGTGCGCGCGCAGGCCGATCGCATGACGCAGACGCTGCTCGCCGTGCCGGTGCGAAAGCCGGTCGAGGGCGACATCGATATGAGTTCGCCGTTCGGCGCCCGCATGGACCCGTTTTTGCGCGGACCGGCGATTCACACCGGCGTCGATCTGCGTGGCGACACCGGAGAGCCGGTGCACGTCACCGCCAACGGCACCGTGGTTACCGCGAGCTGGCAAGGCGGTTATGGCAACATGGTCGAGGTCGACCATCACAACGGATTTTCGACGCGTTACGGTCATCTCTCCAAAATCGAGGTGAGGGTCGGCCAGCGCGTGCGCATCGGCGAAGTGATCGGGTTGATCGGCTCGACCGGCCGCTCGACCGGACCGCATCTGCATTACGAAACACGCGTCAATGACACCGCGGTCGATCCGACCAAATTCCTCAAGGCCGGCGGCAAGCTCGGCCTCTTGCATGATTTGTAGGCAAACAGAAAGGCCGCAGGCCGAACGGCGGCCACCTACTCGACGTCCTCGATCTGCTCCGGGCCGGTGCCAAACGCTTTCTGCGCCAGCGCCGCCTGCATGAATTCGTCGAGATCGCCGTCCAGCACGGCACCGGTGTTCGACGTCGAGACGCCGGTGCGCAGGTCCTTCACCATCTGATAGGGCTGCAATACATAAGAGCGGATTTGGTGGCCCCAGCCGATGTCGGTCTTGGCCGCCTGCTCGGCCTGCGCCACCGCTTCGCGTTTTTTCAGCTCAAGTTCGTATAGCTTGGCGCGCAACATGCGCCAGGCTTCGGCTTTGTTCTTGTGCTGCGAGCGCTCGGCCTGACACACCACCGCGATGCCGGTCGGAATGTGGGTGAGGCGCACCGCTGACTCGGTCTTGTTGACATGCTGGCCGCCGGCACCCTGCGAGCGCATGGTGTCGACGCGCACGTCCTTGTCTTCATTGATTTCGATGACAATGCGGTCATCGACCACCGGGTAGACATTGACGCTGGCGAACGAGGTGTGGCGGCGCGCATTGGCGTCGAACGGCGAAATGCGCACCAGCCGGTGCACGCCGTTCTCGCTCTTGAGCCACCCATAGGCGTTGCGGCCCTTGATGATGATGGTCGCCGATTTGAGCCCGGCGCCCTCGCCCTCGGTTTCCTCCACCCATTCGACCTTGTTGCCATGCTGCTCGGCCCAGCGCGTATACATGCGCATCAGCATGCCGGCCCAGTCCTGACTCTCGGTGCCGCCAGCGCCGGCGTGAACCTCGAGATAGCTGTCGTTGCTGTCGGCTTCGCCTGACAGCAACGCTTCGAGCTCGCGGCGTGCGACTTCGCTTTTCAGCTTGCGCAGCGCCCCTTCCGCCTCGGCGACGGCCTTGCCATCTTTCTCGCTCTCGCCAAGCTCGATCATGGTGAGCTGATCATCAAGCTCCTGTTCGATGCGCCCGATCGACTTGAGCGCATCGTCAAGCGCGTCGCGCTCACGCATCAGCTTTTGCGCGCGCGAGGTGTCGTTCCACAGATCGGATTTTTCGGTTTCTTTGTTTAGCTCGGCCAGGCGTTGCGTCGAGGCATCGACGTCAAAGATGCCTCCTCAGCAATCCGAGCG
>JBPCQM010000185.1:0-11493 GCA_050998115.1 Pseudolabrys sp.
CCCGCCTCCTGCTCGCGCAAAACCGCGATGATCTGCTCTTCGGTAAACCTGATCCGCTTCATCGGTCCGTCCTTCAGAAAGGCCGGACTCTAACTCTCCGTGGAGGAAATACTCAGTGGCAGGTCAAAGGGCTTCTAAAAACGCTCCCCGAACCAGAAACCGAATGGGCTTCGGCCGCACGAGTGAAATGGCTCCAAACTGCCGCTAATATATTCGACCTAATTTACAAAGGCGACGGTGGTGGAATTGTTGTGAGTGGCGCGCGCGCTGATCGATCTCCGCGCCCTGGGGAATAAAATAAAGAAAGAGGCCGCCAACTGAGGCGGCCTAAGTCAGGGTCAGCAGGGAAGGTGGGCGTTATTAGGCGACGCGTGTGTCAGGCTGACGACATAACTTGTTTAGTCGCGCGTTTGCGGTCGATCTTGTCGGCTACGGTGCGCCAGACCCCGTAGCCTTCCTTGTCGCCCTTGGCCTGGAGCGCGTCGGCCCGCCGTCGCGCCTTTTCGCTGGCGACTTCGCCGTGTCGGGTTGCCCAGTAGCGGGCGTACATATCGAGCGCTTCGTCTTGCGTAACCCAGTTCATGGCCGGTACTCACTCTGTCGGTGGTAAGATATCAACTCGGAGCCGGGCAGATCGGCCATGCCCTAAAGATCAAATTAGGCCACTTCGATATTCAAAACCGGCCACTGAGGGTCAAAACAGGCCAGCACCCACAAATTTGAAAAGAACATATTGCGAACGGAGAACAAATAGGGTACATTGGTCCTGCTCGATTCCGGTCCGAGCCTTGGGGCGGGTCCTCAAGAGTGTTGTCAGGAGCAGGTCCCGTTGTGGGGGTGCCCGAATCCCGGTCATAAGGAGCGCGAGACATGAGCCAGCCTGCTTTGCGTGTCGTTGAAGGACCCTCCATGGACAAGTCGAAAGCCCTGTCGGCCGCGCTCGCCCAGATCGAGCGCAATTTCGGCAAGGGCTCGGTGATGCGGCTCGGCAAGAACGACAAGTCGATGGATGTCGAGACCATCTCTACCGGCTCGCTCGGCCTCGACATTGCGCTGGGCGTCGGCGGCCTGCCGCGCGGTCGCGTCGTTGAAATCTACGGGCCGGAATCCTCCGGCAAGACCACGCTCGCTTTGCACACCATCGCCGAAGCCCAGAAGAAGGGCGGCATCTGCGCCTTCATCGACGCCGAACACGCGCTCGATCCGGTTTATGCGCGAAAACTCGGTGTCAATGTCGATGATCTTTTGATCTCGCAGCCGGACGCCGGCGAGCAGGCGCTGGAAATCGCCGACACGCTGGTGCGCTCCGGCGCGATCGACGTTGTGGTGGTCGACTCGGTCGCCGCGCTGGTGCCGCGCTCGGAGCTCGAAGGCGAAATGGGCGACGTGCAGCCCGGCTCGCAGGCGCGGCTGATGAGCCAGGCGTTGCGCAAGCTGACCGCCTCGATCTCGAAGTCGCGCACCATGGTGGTTTTCATCAATCAGATCCGCATGAAGATCGGCGTGATGTACGGCTCGCCGGAAACCACCTCGGGCGGCAATGCGCTGAAATTCTACGCCTCGGTTCGGCTCGACATCCGCCGTATCGGCGCCATCAAGGAACGCGACGAGGTGATCGGCAACCAGACCCGGGTCAAGGTGGTCAAGAACAAGCTGGCGCCGCCGTTCAAGCTGGTCGAGTTCGACATCATGTATGGCGCCGGCGTCTCCAAGACCGGCGAACTGATCGACCTCGGCGTCAAGGCCAACGTCGTCGAGAAATCCGGCGCCTGGTATTCCTATGACAGCCAGCGTATCGGCCAGGGCCGCGAGAACGCCAAGGTATTCCTCAAGGACAATCCTGACATTGCCGCCAAGATCGAAGCGGCGGTGCGGCAGAATTCCGGCCTGATCGCCGAGGCGATCATGGCCGGCGAGAAGGACGAAGATTCGGACGACGACGCCGAGGCTGCCGAAGCGTAGGCGTGGCGTGAGTGCGTGATTGTCGCGTTAAGTAGCGTACTTGTACTTGGTGTAAGCGTAGCGTTTGAGTATCCGACAGCTTCCGTCGTCGTCCGTTTGCTAACGAGGCTTGCTTTTAGCGAAATCTGCCTGGCAAACATCGAGCTCCGGTAGCGCGTATCGCCCCCGTCGGCACCCGGCTGCGTAAAGCAGCCGCAACCGAGGACGGGGGCGAGAGGCGTTTGGCGCAGCGTCTCGACCGCAGTCCGAGGCTGTTTGAATGATACGAGGTGCCGCGGCGATCAGCCGTCGTTGCGCGCGATTGGTTTACTGGTGAGGCCGCATCGCGCGGCCGTCAAAAATAATATCCGCGCCGGACGCGCTGATATGAGGCAGCAGCAGCGAGTGCCCGGCGAGCGCTTGGCGTACCGCGGTTTGCCGTTCCGGCGGCACAAAGGCCAGCAGGAAGCCGCCGCCGCCGGCGCCTAGCAGCTTGCCGCCGATGGCGCCCGCGGCCTTCGCCCGGCCGTACATGTCGTCAATTAGCGGGTTGGAGATCACGTCGTGCAGGGCGCGCTTCTCCTGCCACGTTTGATCCAGCAGTTCGCCAAATGGCGCCAGCGATCCGGCGCTGGTCAGGATATCGTAGGCGCGGTCGACCTGCTTGCGCATGCGCAGATAGCGATCGGTATTGGCGGTGGCTCTGGTTAGCTGGATCTTGACGACGTCTTCGGCCCGGCGCGTCGCGCCCGTGTAGAACATCATCAGGCAAGTTTCGAGCTCACGCAGACGGTGCTCCGAAACCGGCACCGGATGCACCGAAATATCGTCTTCCCGCCGAAATTCGATCAGGTTGAAGCCGCCGACCGCGGCGAAAGTCTGATCCTGACAGCCGACCGCCTCGCCCAATATGCGGCGCTCAAAGTCAATCGCCTCATACGCCAATTCGAGACCGGACGTCCGCCGCCCGGCAAGCGCGTGCAGCGCCTGCAACAGACTGACCACGAAGCTGGAGGAGGAGCCGAGCCCGGTTTCCGCCGGCAGGTCAGCAATGTGGTGCAATTCGATATCCCGGTGGAATCCGCAGTGACGCAGCGCCTCGCGCAGCGGCTTGTGCCGCAGATCATCGAGCCGCTCGACCAGCTCGATCTCCCGGTAGGTGCAGCGGATTCGGTAGTCGAACATGTCGATGCTGCGGAACGGCGCGGCGGTCATGAAGGCATATTGGTCGATTGCGGTCCCCAGCACGGCACCGCCATGTTGCGTGAAGTGCTGCGGATAGTCCGTGCCGCCGCCGAAAAAGCTCACGCGCAAGGGCGCCCGCGAAATGATCATGTTGTCTGGAACTGCGCGAAATGCCTGGTGATGAAAGCCTCGGCGAGGACGACGCTGTCTGGCGTGCCGATATCCAGGAACGGCGCCTGCGCCGTTACCTCTACAGCAATACGAGCGCCGCATGCCAGCGCTGCCGGCAGCAGGTTTGTTTCCATGCTCGATGGCCCGGGCGTTACGTTTGCCGGGAATAAGCGCCGCCGCATCAGATAGAGGCCGGCGTTGACGACACCGCGGCCCGGCCTCTTCTCCAGGAAGCGGGACAACAGGCCGTCACCGCCAAGCTCGAGCGTGCCATATCGCGCGGCGTCTTCGGCGACGACGCCCTGTATGACGCCGTCAATCGACGGATCGTCGAGCCGGGCCGCCAGCGATGCCAGCGATGCCAAAACCAGCGAGTCGCCGTTGAGCGCAAGGATGGGATCAGAACCAAGGTCGAGGCAATTCGCGATGGCGCCCCCGGTGCCGAGCGCGGCGGTCTCGCGCCGGCACCGCAACCGAACGCCCGCCCCGAAATCCGCCTTGTTCGCCCACGTCTCCACCTGCCCGGCCAGATGTCCGGTCGAATAGACGATGTCGCGTAGGCGCTGGCGAACCAGCCACGCGGTCACCCAGTGCAGGAACGGCTTGCCGCAAACCGGCACCATCGGTTTCGGCAAGCCCGGATAGAGGCCGGCGAGGCGAGTGCCCTTGCCGCCGGTGAGGACGATCGCCGTGACTTCGCTTATCGCCACCATCGCTCGGCTTGACCGGCGTTGTTAAATATTGGCGAAACGGCGGGTGTTGAGCATGGTGTAGCCCTTCACTAGTTCCGCAATGCCGGCGTCAAGCGAATGCGCAGGATTCCAGCCGGTCGCCTCAAGCTTGGCGTTGGAGACAATGTAGTCGCGCTTGTCCGGATCTTCGCCGATCGGCGCCTCGAGGTAGACGAAGTTTGGGACGTGGGCCTTGATGCGCTCGCACAACTCCAGTTTCGAAAGATTGGCCTCGGACAGGCCCGCGTTGTAGACCTGCCCGGTCATGCTCGCGTAGTTGGCGATGCCGTGCAGGAACGTTCGCGCGACGTCGCGCACGTGAATGTAGTTTCGCTTGAAATGCCCTTCGAAAACCAGAACCGCCCGGTCGGTGACCGCGCGCAACGTAAAGTCGTTGACCAACAGGTCGATCCGCATCCGCGGCGACATGCCGAAGACAGTGGCGAGACGGAAGCTAATGCCATTGCCGGTGTCGAGCACCGCACGCTCCGCCTCCGCCTTGGTCCTTCCATAGAGCGAGATCGGGTTCAGCGGCGTTGCCTCGGTGCACAGCTTGCCGGCTTCGCCAATGCCGTAACCGGAGTTCGTCGTCGGATAGAGCATCTTCTGCTGGCGGCTGAGTTTCTTGGTCAGGTGGATGATCGCGTCGCGGTTTACCGAAACGCTCGCATAGGGATCGCGCGCGCTGATTGGCGCGCCGACAAGCGCCGCAAGCGGAATAACGATGTCGGCTTTGGCGAGCAGCTTGCTGATGACAGCCTCGTCGCGCACGTCACCGCGCACGGCGGAAAACAGCGGAGTGGCGCAACTGGCCGCAAGCGCCGTGTCGCCGCGCGCGAAGCTGTCGAGCACCGTCACGGCGTAGCCCTGCGCCAGCAGTTCCGGCACCAGGATCGATCCGATATAGCCGGCGCCGCCCGTTACGAGAACACGTTCGGTCATTGAACTTCCGCCTCCCGTATTGTTGGTTTCTCACAGTCATTTTGCGGCGGTGTCAAACTTCACGCCCTTGGCAGTGAGAAAAGCATCGACCTCTGCATTCGCCTCCGGCAGTGGTTTCGGCGAGATTGAACCGAGCTTTTCCAGCGACAGTTCGTAGCGAACCGTTGGTGCTTCCGCGACAAACCGTGATTTTGAGCCGATCCGGCGGTGCAGCGCACCGAGATTCACCACTCCGCGAGCGCCGAGATTGACAATCTCGCCGGTCACGCCCGCCTTGATCAAACCCCAAACGATCTCAGCCGCCTTGTCCGTCGAAATGAACTGCAACTGCGATTCAGGAGACAACCAAACCGGCGCAGAGGTCATCATGTCGAAGATTGCATTCTTCTTCAGCCCGGCGCCAACCATTCCGCTCATGCGCATGATCAGCCAGCGCGCCTGCGTACCACGGACGATCTTTTCGGCAAGATGCTTATGCAGGCCATAGCGACTCTGTTGCGCCGGGTCGATAACTTGTTGTTCGCGCGTCGCGCCGGGCCGGCTCTGATCGGGATAGACGTCGCCGGAGGACAGCAGAACATAGGTGCCGATCGAAAACGCTTCGACGGTCTCGGCGACACTCCGGACCGAGAGGTCAAAATCCCTCAATGGCTTGCTTGCCGCCAAAAGTTTTTTTGAATTGCCATTGGCGTTGATCAGAACGTCGCAACTCGTGCCGCGCAGCGTCTGGATACTGTCCCGCGTGACTACTTTGTATGCGAGCCCGAGGACATCGAAAAGCCGCCCATAGGCTGAGCCGGCAAAGCCGCGGCCACCGACGATATAAATCACAGCCGTAATCCGTCACCACGCGTGGCGTAATTGGCGGCAAGCCAGACAGCGGTGCGTTTCAGGCCGTCCCTGAGCGGCGTGTCGCAAGACAGTCCAAGCGCATTGAGCCGGTCCACCGCGTAAATTTTGACCATTTGCCCGTCGCCCTTGGCGGCGTCCCAACGGATTTCACCGTCGAACCCGGTCACGTCGGCGATGGCCTCGGCTAGCTCCTTGATGGATATTCTGGTCCCGGTCGATACGTTGATTGGCCCGATCGCATCGTATGAGTCGATGAAAAACGGGATGCATTTCGCGACATCGGCGGCATAAACGAAGTCGCGCTGCGGCTTGCCCGTTCCCCACATTTCCACAACCTTGGCTCCCGAGCGGCGCGCTTCGTAATAACGGCGGATCATCGCTGGGATCACGTGGCTGTCGAGCGGCGCAAAATTATCGTACTCGCCATACATGTTGCCCGGAACGATAACCGTCGCATTGAGCCCGTACTGCTGCCGATAAGTGCGGGCGGCGACCACGCCCATCATTTTGGCGGCCGAGTAACCGGCGCTTTCGTTCTGCGGATAGCCGCAAAAAAGCTCGTCCTCGCCGATCGGGCTCGCGGCGTTCGCCGGATAGGAACAGCCTCCCATGGGATAGACGAGTTTTTTTACCTTGTGGCGCGCCGCCGCGTCAAAGGTCAACGCGGTGAGAACTGGATTGCGGAAGTAGAAGTCCGCCGGAGAAGTCCGGTTGGCGCCGATCCCGCCCGAATACCCGGCGAGATGAACCACGACCTCGGGCCGCAACTCGCCGAACATGCGCTCGACCGCAGCGCGATCCATCAGATCGTAGTCGCGTGACGACACCGCCATCACGTTTTCGGCGCCGTAAGTGGCCTCCAACACCGGCCGCGTGTGGCGGCCGAGGAAACCCGTTGCGCCGGTGAGCAAGATACGGTGCGCCATCGGTCCCGCGCTCTATTTCGACACGAAGATGGTATCAGGCTGAAGACCCGCTTGACGGCGCTCGTGCATCGCGATGTACGCCGCCTCGACGTGCCTGGTATAGAGCGCAGTATCAAACAGGGGCATCGTAAGCCGATTGGCGGCGAGCTTTTGCCGGATCGCCGTCAATTTGTCGCGGTTGGTTGCGAGGTCAACCGCAAGAGCCTCATAAGATTTAGGCGTTGACGTGATGAGTTCGGGCAGACCGATAGCCGTCAACAGGCTGGCGGCGACTCGGCCGGCGAACGTCTCGCCGATTTGGGTCAAAACCGGCAATCCGGCCCACAAGGCATCGTTCGCGGTCGTATGGGCATTGTTAGGAGAGGTATCGAGAAACAAATCCGCCAGACGAAACCGCGCCAAATGATCGGCGATCAGCGGCACCCGTTTGGCAAAAATAATTCGATCCGCATTTACGCCGCGAGCGTTTGCTTCCTTTTTCAGGTTGACGGCGGCCGTTGAGTTGTTCTCCGAAAGCCAGAGAACGCTGCCTTCGACTTTCTTCAGGATATCCATCCAGCGAGTAAAAAGATCGGGATTTAGCTTGTAGTTGTTGTTGAAGCAGCAAAACACAAACCCAGTTTGTGGCAGCCCCATCTCCGAACGCTGAAACGGCATGTCCGATATGACGCGCTTCGCGTCGGTCGGCGCGTAACTGTTCGGCAGATAGACAATCTTCTCCGTGTAATATTGCCGCTGCGGCTCCGGAATCAACGTCGGGTCGGCGATCAGATAGTCCATGTAGTCGGCCGCCATGGTGCCCGGATAAGCCAGATAATTGACCTGAATCGGCGCGGATCGATGAGCCAGGATTTCAGGCCGGCCGCCTCCGGTATAGCCCATCAGGTCGACAACGATATCGATCTCGAGGGCTTTCAGAAGTTTTGCAACTTCGATATCGCTTTGGCCGCGGACATTTATGAATCGAGCAAAGGACGTCTTTAGTCGCGTCAACATGTCGCTCGGAGTGTCGGGTCCAAAAGAAATGGCGGTGGTCTCGAAGCGCTTGCGATCGTGGTGCTCGAACACGCCGGCCATTAAATACGAGGTGGCATGCTCGCGAAAATCGGCGGACAAGTAGGCCACCCTGATTTTTTCGTGGGCGTAGCGCACGTCATCCCAGAGATTTTCTTTCGAAATGGCGGATTTGGCCGCTGCATATATTTTGGCGCAGGCCAACTGCTCTGCCGGCAAAGACGACATCGATATGAAGCTGAATGGCGTCACCACGCGCCTGACGGCGCTCAAACCGGAAATAACTTCCTGCTGATTTTGCGATAGGCCGTCCCAGTCACTGCTCCACAATTGAGAGTTGACCAGATTGCCGATCAGGTAATCCAGCTTGGGGTTTAGTTTGAACGCCGCTTTGAAGTCCTTCAGCGCCAGATCGTGCCGCTGCATATAGCCGTAAGCGATGCCGCGGGCCTGCAGCGCCTCCGCATAATTTGGCGATAGCTTGATCGCCTGGTCGGCGCTCGCGATCGCTTGCTCGTATTGCTGCAGATCGGTCAGTGCAATTGCGCGGTTATGATGAACCAGCGGCTCGCGAGGCATCGCCGCGCCGAGCTTGTTGAGCGCTGTAAGCGCTTCCTGTGAGCGGTTCAATAGAAGAAGAGTAACGCCGGAATTCAGCAGGCTGGCGGCGTGGTCCGGGTCGTTTTGCAGCGCCGCTTCATAACAAACCAGCGCATCAGCGGGAAGCGCCAGCGCATTGAGTATTCGCCCCTTCAACGAGACAATATCTGCGAAGGAGGGCTCATTTTTAGCCGAAGAACTGTTCGTCGCAGCCGGGACTCTCTTAAGCGCTCGATCGATCAGTTCGAGGGCCGCGTTATAGTCGCCGTCCTGGGCTGCCAAGGTCGTTAAAAGAAATAGCGCCATCGTATTACTTTTTTCCTGTCGAAGAATTCTCGAATAGAGCTTTCTCGCTTCGGACAAATCGCCCCTTTGATGCAGGGCTTGTGCTTTGCCCAATGTTTTCGCCGCGTCGGTCATTCTAAGTCGCCCAATCCAACGAGAGGTAGCCACAAATCTGCACTATTTCATCCAACCGATCGCATCGCTGGTATAGGGCAGTCTTTCTGGACTCCCGCAATTGCCGTCGCTACATAGGATACAACAAAACATCAATTCGGACGGGGATTTAGCCGGTCCGCGGGGGCAGTACGGCGTTTTCGATCATGAGCAGCGTCAACGAAATCCGCTCGCATTTCATCGAGTATTTCGCCCGCAACGGCCATCAGCCCGTGGCGTCGTCGCCGCTCGTCCCGCGCAACGACCCAACGCTGATGTTCACCAATGCCGGCATGTTGCAATTCAGGAACGTCTTCACCGGCCTCGAAAAGCGCCCCTACAACCGCGCCGTGAGCGCGCAGAAATGCGTGCGGGCTGGCGGCAAGCACAATGACCTCGACAATGTCGGCTACACCGCGCGGCATCACACTTTCTTTGAGATGCTCGGCAATTTTTCGTTCGGCGATTACTTCAAAGACCAGGCGATCAAGCTGGCGTGGGACTTGGTGACCAAGGAATTCGGCCTGCCGGCTGAGAGACTGACGGTCACTGTCCATATCGACGACGACCAGGCCTTCGCGCTCTGGAAGAAGATCGCCGGATTGCCCGACCAGAAAATTGTGCGCATTGCCGGCTCCGATAATTTCTGGGCGATGGGCGACACGGGACCGTGCGGGCCTTGCTCGGAAATCTTCTACGACCATGGCGACAAGATACCGGGTGGCCCGCCGGGTTCGCCGGACAGCGAAGGCGATCGTTTTATCGAGATATGGAATCTCGTCTTTATGCAGTTCGAGCAGCAAGACGGGGGCAAGCGCGTCGACTTGCCGCGCCCCTCGATCGACACCGGCATGGGGCTCGAGCGCATCGCCGCGGTGCTGCAGGGCACCCACGATAACTATGCGATCGACCTGTTCGCGGCGCTGATCGCGGCGACCGCCGAACTCACCAAGGTCGCGCCGGATGGGTCGCAAAAAGCATCGCACCGCGTGATCGCCGACCATTTGCGTGCCTCCGCCTTCCTGATCGCTGACGGCGTGCTGCCGTCGAACGAAGGCCGCGGTTATGTGCTCCGCCGCATTATGCGCCGCGCGATGCGGCACGCCGAACTGCTCGGCGCCAAAGAGCCGCTGATGTGGAAGCTGGTGCCGGTGCTGGCGCGTGAGATGGGCCAGGCCTATCCGGAGCTTATCCGCGCCGGCTCGCTGATCACCGAGACGCTCAAGCTGGAGGAGACGCGGTTTCGCCGCACGCTGGAGCGCGGCCTCGCCATCCTCGACGACAGGAGCAGAACGCTTAAAACAGGCGCGATGTTCGACGGCGAGACCGCCTTCACGCTATACGACACCTATGGTTTTCCGCTCGATTTGACGCAGGACGCGTTGCGCGCGCGGGGTATTTCGGTCGATCTGGCGAGCTTCAACGATGCCATGGAGCGCCAGCGCGCCAAGGCGCGCGAATCGTGGAAAGGCTCGGGCGACGCCGCCACTGAAACCGTGTGGTTCGGGTTGTGCGAGAAGGCCGGCGCCACCGAGTTTCTCGGCTATGAAACGGAGAGCGCCGAAGGCGTAGTTGCCGCGCTGATTAAGGACGGCAAGGCGGTCGGAGAGCTCAAGACGGGTGAGAGCGGCGCGGTGGTGCTCAACCAGACGCCGTTTTACGGCGAGAGCGGCGGCCAGGTCGGCGACACCGGTGTGATGCGCCGCGATGGCGTGCGGCTCAAGGTCACCGACACGCAAAAGAAAGCCGGCGACGTGTTCGCGCATCTGGTCACGGTCGAGGAGGGCGCCGTCAAGGTCGGCGACCCGCTGCTGCTCGAGGTCGATCACGCGCGCCGCTCGGCGATCCGGCAGAATCATTCCGCCACGCATCTGCTGCATGAGGCGCTACGGCAGGTGCTGGGCGATCACGTCGCGCAAAAGGGCTCGCTGGTGGCGCCCGACCGGCTGCGGTTCGACTTTTCGCACCCGAAGCCCGTCAGCGCCGCCGAACTCGCGAAGGTCGAGGATATCGCCAACGACATGGTGCTGAAGAACTCCGCCGTGACGACGCGGCTGATGGCGCTGGACGAGGCCCGCGCCGCTGGCGCCCGGGCACTGTTCGGTGAGAAATATGGCGACGAGGTTCGCGTGGTGGCGATGGGCAATACTTCAAAAGAACTGGGCTCGGGCAACACGCAATCGAACGCACTTGGTTGGTCAGTCGAATTGTGTGGCGGCACCCATGTCCGTCGTACCGGCGACATCGGGCTGATTTCGAGCCTGTCGGACAGCGGCGTCGCTTCCGGCGTTCGCCGCTTCGAAGCGCTGACCGGCAAGGCAGCGCGGCAGGCCGCCAACAAGCAGCTTCAAGCCGCTCAAGCGGCGTCTGCGGAACTTAAAGTGCCACTCGAAGATATGCCGGCGAGGGTTTCATCATTGCTGGACGAGCGAAAGCGGCTGGAGCGCGAGCTCTCCGACACCAAGAAGAAGCTGGCGATGGGCGGTGGTGGCAAAGGGGCAAGCGGCGATGCCATTCGCGACGTAGCCGGCGTCAAACTGCTGTCGCGCGCGGTATCCGGCATCGATCTCAAGGACCTGCGCAGCCTGGCGGACGAAGGCAAGAAGCAAGTCGGCTCCGGCGTGGTGGCGATCGTTGGCCTGAGTGACGATGGCAAGGCCGGCATTGTGGTCGGCGTTACCGATGACCTCACC
>JBPCQM010000190.1:0-6619 GCA_050998115.1 Pseudolabrys sp.
GTCCAGACCTTAGTGTCACTGAGCGCGCCGACGAGCATCAGCGCACCATATTGTTCGCCGATCTCGCGTGCGGGCAAATCAAGGCGTTGCACCAGCCCGCTTCGCCGCGCAATTACGAGATTTGGTACACCTACGCGACCGGCTATAGCCCTTCGCTCAATGCGAAAATCAACGAGACGTTGAAGGAAAAAGGCGCGCTCGCGGACGCCGATCTGGATCAGATTTACGAAATCTATCTCTCGCCAACGAGATTGTCTGAAAAGATCGACAAGGTTGGCAGTCAGGTCATGGGCGAGATCGAGCAGGTCATGGCGATGATCGAGTCCGCCGCCGGCACGGCGACCAGCTATTCCGAGAACCTTGCCAACGTCACCGAAAAGCTCGGCCAATCTAAGGATCGCGAAGACCTGCGCGCCATATCCGCCGCGCGGTGATGACCAAGGAATTGATGAAACGCTCGACCGGCGAGCATCTCGGCCGCGTCACGATTTCGATTGGCGTCGCTACTATTCGCAACAGCGACAGCGTGCAATCGCTGATCGAACGCACAGACGCCTGTCTCTATCCCGCCAAACGGCATGGCCGCAATCGCGTGATTTGCGAAACCGACCCTGAAGTCGCTACGGGTGGCGCCACGCAAGCGACACAACAAGTCGCCTAGCCAGCTAAATTTTAAATAGGGCTTGCTCTCCGCAGAGGCCGCTTTAACGCGCGCCCGCCGTGTCTTTCGCCGGCGTCAACTGCACCGACTCGCCGCAGCCGCAGGCCGAAGTCTGATTTGGATTGTTGAAGATGAACTGCGCCGAAAGCTTCTCGCGCTTGTAGTCCATCTCGGTGCCGAGCAAGAACAGCACCGCCTTCGGATCGACCATGATCTTGACGCCCTTGTCCTCGACCACTTCGTCGGTCGGCTTCACTGCGTCGGCATATTCCATGGTATATTCCATACCGGCGCAGCCGCCGTTTTTGACTCCGACGCGCACGCCCGCGACAGGACGCTCGGCCTTCGCCATCACGTTCTTGATGCGCTCGGCGGCGGCGTCGGTCAGCCGCATCACCTGGGGTCTGGGTCGCGCTGTGGCCATCACATCCTCGATTCGGTGGAGTCTATCTGGGGTTCGTTAAGAGCTTCAACAACCCGATCGGCGCTCACCACATGTTGAGCACAAGCCGCGCTTCGTCCGACATCCGGCTTGGGTCCCATGGCGGATCCCACACCACGTCGACCTTGACCGGGCCGACGCCGGTCACGCTCGCCACCGCGTTTTCCACCATGATCGGCAGTTCCTGCGCCGACGGGCAATTCGGCGAGGTCAGGCTCATGTCGACCTGGATGGCACGGTCGTCGCCGATGTCGATCTTGTAGATCAGGCCGAGCTCGTAAATGTCGGCCGGAATTTCCGGATCGTAAACGGTCTTGATGGCGGCGACGATATCGTCGGTCAGCCGCGTCAGCTCGGCTTCCGGCAACGTCGACGCGCCGGCAATCGCGGCATTGATTGGGGGCTTCTCGGTTGTGATCGGAGCGTCATCACTCATGCGAAAAATTCCTGAGCCTTGACCAGCGAGGCCGCCAATTTATCGACTTCCTCGGTGGTGTTGTAGAGAGCAAACGAGGCCCGGCAGGTCGCGGTTAACCCGTAGCGCGCCAACAGCGGCATCACGCAGTGGGTGCCGGCGCGCACCGCAATGCCGGAGCGGTCAATGATGGTCGCGATATCGTGCGGATGCGCGCCCTTCATCTCGAATGACACGATCGGCCCCTTGTCACGCGCTTGACCGATGATCCGCAGCGAATTGATCTTGCCGAGCTGCTGGTGCGCGTATTTGACCAGCATCGTCTCATGCGCGCGGATGCGCGGCTTACCGACCGCATTGACGTAGTCGATCGCGGCGCCGAGCCCGATCGCCTGCACGATCGGCGGCGTGCCAGCCTCGAATTTATGCGGCGGATCGCCATAGGTGACGCGATCCTCGAACACGTCGCGGATCATCTCGCCGCCGCCGTTGAATGGCGGCATTTCAGCAAGAAGATCGTATTTGCCATATAGTACGCCGATGCCGGTCGGGCCGTAAACCTTGTGGCCGGTGAAGACATAGAAGTCGCAATCGAGTTCGCGCACGTCGACGTCGAGATGCACGGCGCCCTGCGAACCGTCGACCAGCACCGGAATGCCGCGCTCATGCGCGAGGCGGACCACTTCCTTGACCGGGACCACCGTACCAAGCGCGTTCGACATTTGGGTGATCGCCACCGTCTTGGTGCGCGGCGACAATAGCTTCTCGAATTCATCGATCAGGAAATTGCCTTCTTCGTCGACCGGCGCCCATTTGATCACCGCGCCGTGCCTCTCGCGCAGAAAATGCCAGGGGACGATGTTGGAATGGTGCTCCATGATCGAGAGCACGATCTCGTCGCCCGGCTTGATGCGTTCCTTGCCGAACGTATAGGCGACCAGATTGATCGCCTCGGTGGCATTGCGGGTGAAGATGATCTCCTCATGCCGCTCGGCGTTGATAAACGCCCGCACTTTCTCGCGCGCGCCCTCTTAGCCCTCGGTCGCGGCATTGGCGAGATAGTGCAGGCCGCGGTGCACATTGGCGTATTCTTGCGTGTAGGCTTTGTGCAGGCGGTCGAGTACGGCTTTCGGCTTTTGCGCCGACGCGGCGTTGTCGAGATAGACCAGCGGCTGGCCATAGACCTGCATCGCCAGCGCCGGAAAATCCGCGCGGATGCGGGCAACATCGTAGACGGTGTGGGCAAGCGGCTTGTTCATAGCAATGATCCGCTCGTCCCCGCAGAAGCGGGGACCCTGTTCTTCAAGACAAATTCCGGGCACGTGGTTCTGGATTCTCGATTTCGCGGGAATGAGCGGAGAGTGACTTGGCTTCGTAAATGAATCATCACTCCCGTGCCCTCAACCACTCGACAGCCGCACCCATCAGCGCCTCGCGGAGACCCTCATGCGCGATTGTCTCGATCACCTCGCCGATAAAAGCCTGAATGAGCAGCGTCTCGGCTTCCTTTTCCGGAATGCCGCGCGCGCGCAGATAAAACAGCAATTCATGGCTCAACGCACCGGCGGTCGCGCCATGGCCGCACTGCACGTCGTCGGCAAAAATCTCCAGCTCCGGCTTGTTGTCGGCCTCAGCGTCGTCCGACAGCAGCAGCGCATTGCTGAGCATCTTGGCGTCGGTCTTTTGCGCCTGCGGCTCGACCACGATCTTGCCCTGGAAGACGCCGCGGCTCTGCCCGTCGAGCACCGACTTGTACAGCTCGCGGCTTTCGCAGCCCTCGGCAACGTGCTCGATCAGCAAGGTCGTGTCGACGTGCTGCTTGCCCTTGAGCAGACTGACGCCGCCAAGCGCCGACTGCGTGCGCGCGCCGGCATAGCGCAGGAAGGTCTGGTTACGCACCAGCGCACTATCGGGCGTGAAGGCGAAGCTGTTGAACTGCGCCCGCGCGCCGACCGAGGCCAGCAGACTGGCGATATGCAAGCCTTGCGCTTGCGTGATCTTGAAATGATCGAGCCGTGCCTCATCCGCGACAATTGCTTCGAGCGCGCTGTTGACGTGAGCTTCTGCGGTTTGGTGGTGCTCGATCAAGGTAGCCGTCGCGCCTTTTTCGATCACGACGAGCGAGCGCAGGAACACCGAGGCGGTTTGTCCGCCAGCGAATATCAGCAGAATCGGTTTGGCAAGCCGGGTGCCGGCGGCAACATGAATGACGATCCCGTCGCCCATCAGCGCCGTGTTCAGCGCGACAGCCGGGTCCTTGGTTTCGAAGACCTTGCCGACATGTTTCGTGACGAGCACGCCGCCTTTTGCCAGTGCGTCCGCCATCGAGCAGACCGTCAGGCCCTTCTCCGTCGTTAGATCGCTGTGTTCCGGCACGAACATGCCATCGGCAAAAATGAGACGGCGGCAATCAAGGCTTGCCAGTAATTCGCCGGCCTTGGCCGCCTGCGCCTTTGCCGCTGCATCCGGCGGCGCCGCCAAGGGCTTGGCGTCGCGCATCAGCGTGCGCAGATCGGTGTATTTCCATTCCTCGACACGGCGATGCGGCAGGCCCTGCGAGTCGAACCGCTGGAAAGCATCCTCACGCAGCGTCGCCACCGCGCCCTGGCCCGGCAGCTTCGCTTTGGCCGACGCATAAGTTTCGGCAAGCGCCTGTTCGGCCTTGGTCTTGATAGTGCGGATGTCAGCAGCCATAAGTCAGCACCAGGCTGTCATGCCCCGCGAAGGCGGGGCATCGAGTAATCACAGCGCAACAATGGATCGAACGGCGGAGCGTATCGCCATTGCTTGCGTTTGCTGGATCGTCCGCCGGAGCCTGTCGTCGGGCCGGCGCTTGGCCGGACCCGATGGCGGACGATGACAAAATAAAACCCATCACGCCGCCTCGTCTGAATATTGCGCATATCCCTTGGCTTCCAGCTCAAGCGCCAGTTCCTTGCCGCCGGATTTCACCACCCGGCCCTTCGACAGCACGTGCACGACGTCCGGCACAATGTAGTTAAGCAGCCGTTGATAGTGCGTGATGACGATCATCGAGCGATCCGGCGAGCGCAGCCGGTTGACGCCATCGGCGACCAGCTTGAGCGCGTCGATGTCGAGCCCGGAATCGGTCTCGTCGAGCACCGCAAGCTTCGGCTCCAGCATCGCCATTTGCAGGATTTCGTTGCGCTTCTTCTCGCCGCCCGAAAATCCGACATTAACGGCGCGGCGCAGCATGTCCTGATCGATATTGAGCTTGGCGGCCGTCTCCCGCACTTTTTTCATGAACTCGGGCGTCGAGAACTCCGCCTCACCGCGCGTCTTGCGTTGAGCGTTTAGCGCAGTGCGCAGGAAGGTCATGGTGGCGACGCCGGGAATTTCCACCGGATACTGGAACGCGAGAAATAGGCCCTTGGCGGCGCGCGTATCAGCGTCCATCGCCAGCACGTCCTCGCCGTTCAACAGCACCTGCCCTTGCGTGACCGTGTAACCGGGCTTGCCAGCCAGAATATAGGCTAACGTCGACTTGCCCGAGCCGTTCGGGCCCATGATCGCGGCGACCTGACCTTTTTCGACGGTCAGGGTGAGGCCGTTGAGGATCTGGCGGTCGGCCACCTCGACATGAAGATTTTTGACTTCAAGCAACAACATTCTCAATTCCTTGACGATTCATTCCGCTCGTCCCCGCGGAAGCGGGGACACAGTTCTTGGTTCCGGATTCCCGCTTTCGGACGTCTTTGATTCCATGGCGACATTCCACTTGTTATTCGCGTCCTCTACGACGCCATATCCATCCGTTAGGCTTCCTCGCCGCATGAGCATAAAAAAACCTGAATAACTGACCGCGCCTATGATTGCAGCCGTAGCGGCTAAAGGCACAGAAAGGCCCGCTTCAAAAAGCGTGAATAGGCCGAGCAAAAAGAAAACAAAGACAATGCTAGTGACCCAGCCTTGCCAGGTAGCAGGCATGTTGTTGGTTTTGAACCGAACTTCGCGCGTCATCCCACGCTACCTTCCAGCGAGATCGAAATGAGTTTCTGCGCCTCGACCGCGAACTCCATGGGCAATTGCTGCAACACATCCTTGACGAAGCCATTGACGACCAAAGCAGTCGCCTCCTCCGCCGACATGCCGCGCTGGCGGCAATAAAACAGCATGTCCTCGGAAATCTTCGACGTGGTCGCCTCATGCTCGAACACCGCCGAGGAATTCTTCGCCTCGATGTAAGGCACGGTGTGCGCGCCGCATTTGTTGCCGATCAAAAGCGAATCGCAATTGGTGAAGTTGCGGGCGTTGGTCGCCTTACGATGCGCCGATACCAAACCACGGTAGGTGTTGTTGGATTTTCCGGCGGCAATGCCCTTGGAGATGATGCGGCTTGTCGTGTTCTTGCCGAGATGCAGCATCTTGGTGCCGGAGTCGACCTGCTGGCGGCCGTTCGAGATCGCGATCGAATAGAATTCGCCGCGTGATTGGTCGCCGCGCAGGATGCAGCTCGGATATTTCCAGGTGATCGCCGACCCGGTCTCGACCTGGGTCCAGGAAATCTTCGAGCGGGCACCGCGGCAATCGCCGCGCTTGGTGACGAAATTGAAAATGCCGCCTTTGCCGTTGGCGTCGCCGGGATACCAGTTCTGCACGGTCGAGTATTTGATCTCGGCGTCGTCATGCGTGACCAGCTCGACCACCGCGGCGTGTAACTGGTTTTCGTCGCGCATCGGCGCAGTGCAGCCTTCGAGGTAGGACACGTAAGCGCCTTTGTCGGCGATGATCAACGTGCGCTCGAACTGGCCGGTGTTCTGCTCGTTGATGCGGAAATAGGTCGACAGCTCCATCGGGCAACGCACGCCCGGCGGCACATAAACGAACGAGCCATCGGAAAACACCGCCGAATTGAGCGTCGCGAAGAAATTATCGGTGACCGGCACCACCGAGCCGAGGTATTTCTTCACCAGTTCGGGATGCTCGCGGATTGCCTCCGACATCGGCATGAAGATCACGCCGGCTTTCTTGAGCTCTTCCTTGAAGGTGGTGGCAACCGAAACTGAATCGAACACCGCATCGACCGCGATACGTCGCTCGCCTTCGGGACGCACCACGCCTTCGAGCAGCTCGACCTCGC
>JBPCQM010000093.1:0-19503 GCA_050998115.1 Pseudolabrys sp.
CCACCACCCGCCGCAGCGAGACCAGCGCCGCCACCTGCTGCTGCGCGGCCGGCACCACCGCCACCGCCTCCACCAGCCGCCGCGAGACCGGCACCACCGCCGCCGGCCGCAGCTAAACCGCCGCCGCCTCCTCCGGCTGCAGCCAAGCCGGCCGCGCCGCCGGCCGCCGCGCCAAAGAAGCCGCCGCCGAAGCCAGGCGAGAAACCGCCTGAGCCGCCAAAATAGCGGCGCGCTTAACAGGCACTAAAATGAAACCGGGCGGCCAGATCGGCCGCCCGTTGCTTAGGGAAAATGCCCGGTATCAGGCGGCCAAAGCTAGTTCCGATGCCGCCAGCACATAAGACCTCAGCGGCGGGAAGCCGTTGAAGCCGACCGACGAATAGGTCGAGGTGTAGGCGCCCGCCGCCTCGATCAGCACCTTGTCGCCGATCGCCAGCGACACCGGCAACTGGTAGGGCGTCTTTTCGTAGAGCACGTCGACCGAATCGCAGGTCGGGCCGGCGATGATGCAGGGCATCTTGTCGCCTGAGTCCTTGGAATCCTTGGCGGTGCGGATCGGATAGCGAATCGATTCGCCGATCGTCTCGGCCAGCCCGTGAAATTTGCCGATGTCGAGATAGACCCAGCGGGTGTCGTCGTCGGGCGAGCGCCTGGCGATCAGCACCACCTCGGCCTCGATGATGCCGGCATTGCCGACCATGCCGCGGCCCGGCTCGATGATGGTTTCCGGGATGCGGTTGCCGAAGTGGCGGCGCAGTGAGCGGAAGATCGCCTTGCCGTAGGATTCCAGCTTCGGCGTCTTGCGCGTATATTTGGCCGGGAAGCCGCCGCCGAGATTGATCATCGAAAGCGAAATGCCGCGCTCGGCGCAGCTGCGGAACACCGCGGCCGCCGACGCCAGCGCGCGGTCCCAGGCTTCGACGTTGTGCTGCTGCGAGCCGACATGGAACGAAATGCCGTGGGCGACCAGGCCTAATTTATGGGCGTGTTCGAGGATGTCGGATGCAAACTCCGGCTCGCAGCCGAACTTGCGCGACAGCGGCCATTCGGCGCCGGTGCCGTCGCAATGGATGCGGCAGATCACCCGTGAGCCGGGCGCGGCGCGCGCCACCTTCTCGACCTCGGCCTCGCAGTCGACCGCGAACATCGTGATGCCGAGCGCGAAGGCGGCGGCGATGTCCTTCTCTTTCTTGATGGTGTTGCCGTAGGAAATGCGGTCCGCCGTGCAGCCGGTGGCGAGCACTAGTTCGGTTTCGCCGATCGAGGCGACGTCGAAGCTGGAGCCGAGCCGGTTCAGCAGCGCGAGGATTTGCGGATCGGGGTTGGCCTTGACCGCGTAATAAACCTTGGTGTCGGGCAGCGCCTTGGCGAAGCCCAGGTAGTTGTCGCGCACCACGTCGAGATCGAGAACCAAACAAGGTCCGGAATTTGGGCCGTCTTCACGGCGGTTTTTCAGGAATTCGCGGATGCGATCTGTCATTTTTACGTATTTCCCCAAGCGGCCAATGGCAAAAACCGGCGATTGCGTTGGTCTGGATTGGGGAAGCCCCGCACCGCGCCTCGGCAACAAGGACAAGCCTTTTCAGCGATCCGGCCAGAACGCGCCGGTTGACCAAAAAAGCCCGATCCGTCGTTGCTTCGAGCCGCGTCCCCTGCTGAGAGCAGGGTTTGCCGGTTTCGCCTCCGGCTGCCGGTCAGATCTCTTGGAAAGAACTTCCGATCTCTCCAGGCGGCTGGCCGGCCTCTTGTCCGGCTACCTACCGACCGACACACGGCCACAGGCACGTGCGAATTTGGGCAATAAAATTCGTAATCCAACGACACCGGGAGTCAAATGTTTTTCACGAAGCGCGCACACAAACTTCGCAAAAGTGTCACGCGCGGCGAGTAGCGGCGGGCCGTCACCCTGAGGTGCGAGGCCGCGCAGCGGGAAGGGCGACGGCGAATCGCTATGTCATTTTTTAATTGGAGGTCGGCGGTGACCGCGCGCGTTGTTGGCGACGCCCGCGTTCGCCAGGTCGAGTACAGGTCGAGTATTCGCCTCGGCCAACGACCTCGCTGCAAATTTGAAATTTCTCGAACCGCTTTATCTTGAAACCCGAGTCATATCCTCACCGCCACATAGGCCGAGCGCACAGCCCTCTACCCGGACTGTTTTTGCGTCAATCTCCAGAAGGCTGCCGGAAAAAATCTGGCCGCGGTCCAAATCATACAGGTTGCCCGACCACTTCCGGGGTCCATCCGGCCGCATTGAGATGAGAACCTGCACGCCGACGACCGGGCGATTGCGCTTACTTGCATCCACGTTGTTCTTGTCGGTCCGCGGCCGCCCGGTGTCAGGGTCGATGGGAGGATTGACGCTTACCGTCGTGCCGCACAAAGCGTGACCGCAGGAATGAATACGGACCGTCCCGCCGTCCTTGTCCCGCCAGAGGCCAACCGGATTGGCAACGGATGCTTCAGAACCCGCGATAAAAAGAAGCGCGACAAACGTCCTACTGATAAATGAACGCAATTGCATTGTTCGTCCCTAACTGCAGGCGTTATGTAGCGCAACTTTTGCAGGTGCGGGATAAGTTATCTCGGCGTCGGCTCCACCCGTTCATTCCCGTACTCGGGTCCGATCTTCGATCGGCCCGAGCACAGGCTCCAGCGGGGACCCAGTAATTTGGCCCTGGATTCCCGCTGGAGCCTGTGCTCGGGGCTCGCGAAGCGAGACCCGAGTGCGGGAATGAGCGGAAGATTGCGTCAGCGACTCGGTGGCAAGCGCGGCAGGCGTGCGTAATTGCCCCTGTTATTTACGGCGCGGGGGCGCCGACTTCCCTTAATTCCCCTCGGGGCATAACCGAGGGAGCGGAGCGCCGAGCGGCGCAGCCGTCTTTTGTCGTGCGCGTTCTCGTTTGACGGAGAACGCGGCGCCTCTCGGCGCTCCACCGCCACAGCTCGCGTCTTCACGAGCGACGGCGGGTCATTTTGCGGCTTCGCATCGCGGTCTTACCCGCAACACAGGCCCCAGGTCCGCGCTTCTTGAACCGGCTGCTTCACCGGCCAATGCAGCGAGCTCCTCGCAGAGCGGTCGTAATGCCGCCCGGTCGGGTCCCGAAGCCTCCCGGGAGCGCGGCTTGCTAAGCCGCGCGCGTGCGCCGCACCACCGGCTGCCGGCGCGCCCTTGCGGGGCACGCCATGGTCCGGCTCCATTCGGGCGAGGGCGCATTGTCGGCGCACCCGCCCGCCGGATCGGGCTTGTTGCCCGAAACGGCTTCGGCCGGCGGGGCTTGGTTTAAGCCCCGGTCCTGCCGTCAGAACGGCGATCCCGCTATCATGACGCCCATGAAGCGCCCTCGGCGGATCGGTAAGTGGAATATAGTCCTAGGAAGAAGAAATGTCAAGTTGGCGTGCGCCTAGGGCCTATTGATCGTTTAACAGCGCTCCTTCGCCTATGTGGGCGGGGCAAAGGACACCAATAGCGTAGGCTTCGAGCAAGGCGCGCTCACGAGAAGATTCCACGAATAAAAACCGGAATTGATAGCCGCGCCTTAGATTAAGTCTGCGTGGCTTGATCCATTTGATGTGAAATGACGACGCTCCGCAAAGATGATTTCTCAAACGCTGATGGAGTCCTCGTTTGCCACGGACAGTCCGACCGACATGAAGCACTTTGCCCGACCGATTCAAAATGGCGTAAATTCCGTGAACGTCCGGCACGTGGAGTTTTTCACGTACTCTTGCGGGAAACTTTTGTAACGGCGCCTTTTGAAAATCCTTGTAAAGGCGCCTGATTGCCTTTTGTTCGCGGATCATATTGCTTAACCCTCGCGTATCATCATGGCCGGGCTTGTCCCGGCCATCCACGTCTTAGTGGCTCTGCGATGATAGAAAGACGTGGATGCCCGGCACAAGGTTTATGCTCGGGCCGGCGAAGCCGAACCCGAGTGCCGGGCATGACGGAAGCACTATGCGGTGACAGTCCCGGATCAGCGGCGCACCGCCATAGTGCGGAAGGCGCGCGTGGACGCGCTTACGCGCTGCACCGCGTCCGGGACACGAGGCCGTGCCTCAACTCACCAGCACATTGCGAAACTGCCAGGGATCGCTGTTGTCGATCTCCTCCGGGAACAGGCCCGGCCGCCCGGTCAGCGGCGTCCATTCGGTATAGACGCCGACCACCGGGCCGAGATAAGGCATCTGCACGTCGAGGCAGCGCCGGTAATCCATCTCGTCGGCCTCGACGATGCCGGCCTCCGGATTTTCCAGCGCCCAGACCATGCCGGCGAGGATTGCGGAGGTGACCTGCAGGCCGGTGGCGTTCTGATAGGGCGCGACGCGGCGCGTCTCCTCGATCGAGAGCTGCGAGCCGTACCAGTAGGCGTTCTTCCGGTGGCCGTAGAGCAGCACGCCAAGCTCGTCGATGCCGTCCTCGATTTCGTGCTCGTCAAGAATGTGCACCTTGGGCTGGCGCTTGCCGGCCTGGCCGAACATCTCGTGCAGCGACAGCACCGCGTCGTTGCAGGGATGATAGGCGTAATGGCAAGTCGGCCGGTATTCGACACCTTTGCCGTTCTTCAGCGTGAAGTAGTCGGCGATCGAAATCGACTCGTTGTGGGTGACCAGGAAGCCGTATTGCGCCTCGCCGGTCGGCGTCCAGGAGCGCACACGGGTATTGGCGCCGGGCTGCAACATATAGATCGCGGCCTGGCAGCCGGTCTTATGCTCGCGGCCGTTGTCCGGCATCCATTTTTCGTGGGTGCCCCAGCCGAGCTCGGCCGGCTGCAGGCCTTCCGAAATGAAGCCCTCGACCGACCAGGTGTTGACGAAGACTTCGAGCGGCTTCGGATGCCTGGCGCGCTGGGTGTCGCGCTCAGCGATGTGGATGCCTTTGACGCCGACTTTGTGGGCGAGCTTGGCCCAGTCGTCGCGGGTTTTGGGCGCGTCAAATTTCACGCCGGTGTCGTTGGCGATGTTGACCAGCGCCTGCTTGACGAGCCACGACACCATGCCGGGATTGGCGCCGCAACACGACACCGCGGTGGTGCCGCCCGGCTTCTTGCGCCGCGCCGCCAGCACCGCCTCGCGCAGCGCATAGTTCGAGCGGGCTTCGGGGCCGAGACTGTTGTCGAAGTAAAAGCCGGCCCAGGGCTCCGCCACGGTGTCGATGTAGAAGGCGCCGAGTTCGCGGCACAGTTCCATGATGTCGACCGACGAAGTGTCGACCGAGACGTTGACGCAGAAGCCCTGCCCGCCGCCCGCTGTCAGCAGCGGCGTCAGCAGTTCGCGGTAATTGTCGCGGGTGACGGCCTTGTGGATGAACTTGACGCCCGCCTTGTCGAGCAGGCCGCGATCCTTGTCCTCGGGGTCGATCACGACGAAGCGCGACTTGTCGTAGTGGAAATGCCGCTCGATCAGCGGCCAGGTGCCTTTGCCGATCGAGCCGAAGCCGATCATGACGATCGGGCCGCTGATGCGGCCGTGCACGGGCCAATCGGTCATTGAAATCCTCCAGCTCCCGAAACGGTCATAGCCTTGGACAACAGGCAACGGAATAGGGACGCCGCGCTTTGCCGCGCGGCGTCCACGGATTTTCTGTGCCTATGCGGCGCGGGGAATCAGGTGGGCGCCTCGCGCGGCAGCGCGTGGCAAGCTGCGCGACTTGAACGCGGCGAGCGCCGGGATTGGCTCACGTTGCCCGCTAGCGGCGAGGCGGCCTTGCGCAGCATCGAGCGCGCCCGGCACCAGTTCGAGCGCCAAGAGCCGCGCTGGATCGGCGCCCGGCAGGCTCAGCCTGCTGGTTTTCTCAGTGGTGAAGCCGAACCGGGCGTAATAGGCGGCGTCGCCGACCAGCAGCACGGCGCCGTGGCCGAGCCGTTTGGCCTCGTCGAGCGCGCGGCGCACCAGCGTGGCGCCGATGCCGCGGCGTCGCGCGTCCGGATGCACCGCGAGCGGACCGAGCAGTAGCGCCGGGGCGTTGCGGGGAGCGCCAACATGCCAGAGCCGGACGCTGCCGAGGATGCGGCCGCGTTCGACTGCCACGAGGGCAAGTCCATCGGCGGGCAGGCGGCCCCGGCGCAGCCGCGCCGACGGTTTGGCGTGGCGTACCTCGCCATAGGCTGCGTCAAGCAGCGCCTCGCGGGCGCTCTGGTCGACCGGCCGTTCCTGTCGAATAGTAATCATGACCACTCCTCTTCCCCGGACGCGGCGCAGCGCGCAGCGGTGCGCCGCAGATCCGGGGCCTTAAAGTCCCTAGCGGGTTGTGGCGGTCCCGGGTCTGCAGCGCGGCACTACGCGCCGCACTGCGCCCGGGACACGAGGTGCTCGTCAGATATGGACGGTCTTCAGCGGCGCAAAGCCGTTGAAGGCCACCGAGGCGTAGGTCGCCGTATAGGCGCCGGTGCCTTCGATCAGCACCTTGTCGCCGATCTCGAGGCTGACCGGCAACTGGTACGGCACCTTCTCGTACAGCACGTCCGCCGAATCACAGGTCGGACCGGCCAGCACGCAGGGGCCGAGATCGCCGCCGTCGCGCGGCGTCTTGATCGGATAGCGGATCGACTCGTCCATCGTCTCGGCCAGTCCGCCGAACTTGCCGATGTCGAGATAGACCCAGCGCACGTCGTCTTCCTCGCTCTTCTTGGAGACGAGGACGACTTCCGCCTCGATCACCCCGGCATTGCCGACCATGCCGCGGCCCGGCTCGATGATGGTTTCCGGGATGCGGTTGCCGAAATGCTTGCGCAACGCCTTGAAGATCGCCGAGCCGTAGGTTTTCACCGATGGCACGTTCTTCAGGTATTTGGTTGGGAAGCCGCCGCCGAGGTTGACCATCGACAGGTTCATGCCGCGCTCGCCGCATTCGCGGAACACCGCTGCCGCCGAGGCAAGCGCCCGGTCCCAGGCATGCTGGTTGCGCTGCTGCGAGCCGACGTGGAACGACACGCCGTGCGGTTCGAGGCCGAGCTTCATCGCGTGCTCGAGCACGTCAACCGCCATCGCGGGTTCGCAGCCGAACTTGCGCGACAGCGGCCATTCGGCGCCGGCGCAGTCCGACAGGATGCGGCAAAACACCCTGGAGCCGGCCGCCACGCGGGCGACCTTCTCGACTTCGGGTTTGCAGTCGACGGCATAGAGCCGCACGCCGAGCGCGTAGGCGCGCGTGATGTCGCGTTCTTTCTTGATGGTGTTGCCGTAGGAGACGCGGTCGGGCGTCGCACCTGCCGCCAGCACCATCTCGATCTCGGCGACCGAGGCGGTGTCGAAGCAGGAGCCGAGCTTGGCCAATAGCGACAGCACCTCCGGCGCGGGGTTGGCCTTCACCGCGTAGAACACGCGGGTGTCGGGCAACGCCTTGGCGAAGGCATTGTAGTTGTCGCGCACGACCTCGAGGTCGACGACGAGGCAAGGCTCGTTGTCGTTGCCGCCGTCGCGGCGGGTTTTCAGGAATTCACGGATGCGCTCCGTCATGGCGCTAACCCTTCAGCATGGGCCACGGTGGACCCGGTTCTCGCGAGTTCTGAGGTGCAATCGGCCGTGCGCGTTGGAGAACGCACGGACCGAGCGACACATCGTCACTCACTCAAGAGCTGCCTTGGATTGGAAGGGGATGCCTTCCGCACGGCCGACAGCAAGGATGAACAAGCCTCTTCGGGAACTCAGCGCCGGCGGTGGAATGCCGGTAGAGACCAGAAAGGCCCGATCGTCGTTGCTTCAAGGCGCGTCCCCTGCTGAGAGCAGGGTTTGCCGGTTTCGCCTCCGGCTGCCGGTCAGATTTCTTGGAGAGCTTTGGAGCTTCTCTCCAGGCGGCTGGCGGGCCTCTTGTCCCGCTACCTACCGACCGACACACGCCCACAGGCACGTGCGAGTTTGGGCACCGTGCAAGTAAGTAGTTTTGCCGAGAGATGCAAGTGATTTAATTCGCCGGCGGCAAATTATTCTTAACTTTTGTCTTCGGCGGCCCGAGTGCGTCGCGCCGGCGGCGCCGTCTCACTCTGTGAACGGTTCGACGCGGCGCGCGTTGCGCACGAACTGCACCATGATGGCGGCGCCGAACAGCATCAGCACGACGTCGAGCACCCGCGCGATGGTACCGCCGAGCTCGAACAGCGTGGCGATCGCCCAGGAGCTGGCGAAGGCGGCGCCGAACACTTCGGCGCCGATCAAAATGGCCGCGCTCACCACGGTGAGCACGTTCAGCCAGGCAATCCGGCGCGGCGGGCGGGCGATCGCGTCCATCTTTTGGCCTTCTTGGTGCGTTCTTGCGGTCGGCGGCTGGCGAGGCTACCTCGGACGGGCGCAATGTCCCCGAAAGCGCCGGCAGGATCAAGGCAAAAGGCAAAGCGAACGATGGCGACCGATGCACCGGCAAACCCGTTAACCGCGGCCTGGACCGGGGCGTTCGCCCTGCCGCTGTTCGCCGCGGTCAGGTCCGAACAGTTCCGTCCGGCGTTCGATGCTGCCCTTTCCGCCCACCGAACCGAGATCGACGCCATTGCCGGCGACGCCGCCAAGCCGACCTTCGCCAATACGGTCGAGGCGCTGGAGCGCTCCGGCCGCCTGCTCAACCGGGTCTCGCACCTGTTCTGGGTGCTGGCCGGCGCCGACACCTCCGACGCCCTCGAGGCGGTCGAGCGTGAGGTGTCGCCGCTGTTGGCGCGGCACACCAACGCGCTTTATCTCAACGCCGCACTGTTCCGCCGGATCGACACGCTCTACCGATCGCGCGATACCCTCAAGCTTGACGCCGAACAGCTGCGGGTGCTGGAGCGCTACCACACCCGTTTCGTCCGCGCCGGCGCCGGGGCCGGCAAGGCTGCGCAGGACCGGCTCGCCGCCATCTCCGAGCGGCTGGCCAGCCTCGGCACCCAGTTCAGCCAGAACGTGTTGGCCGACGAAAAGTCCTGGGTGCTCGTCCTGGAGGAGGGCGATCTCGCCGGCCTGCCGGATTTCGCCCGGACGCAGGCCAAGGCCGCCGCCGATACGCGCGGTGCCAAGGGCAAATACGCCATCACCTTGGCCCGCTCCTCGATCGAGAGCTTCCTGCAATTCTCGAGCAGGCGCGACCTGCGCGAGAAAGCGTTCACCGCCTGGGCTAGCCGCGGCGAGAATGGCGGCGCCACCGACAATTGCGCGATTGTCGCCGAAATCGTCAAATTGCGCGCCGAGCGTGCGCACCTGCTCGGCTTCCCGAGCTTCGCCGACTACCGGCTCGACGACCAGATGGCGAAGACGCCGGCCAACGCGCGCGAGTTGCTCGACAATGTCTGGGGCCGCGCGCGCTCGCGCGCGCTCCGCGAGCGCGGCGAATTACAGAAGATGGTGACGGCGGAGGGTGGCAACTTCGCGCTGACGCAATGGGATTGGCGCTATTACGTCGAGAAGCTGCGCAAGGCGCGCTACGATTTCGACGAGGCGCAGATCAAGCCTTACCTCGCGCTCGACAATATGATCGCCGCGGCGTTCGAAACCGCGACCCGGCTGTTCGGCCTGCGATTCATGCAGATCGACGCGCCGCTCTATCATCCCGACGCGCGGGCCTGGGAAGTGCGCGGCGCCGACGGCCGCGAGATCGGATTGTTCATCGGCGACTATTTCGCGCGCGTTTCGAAGCACTCTGGCGCCTGGATGACCTCGCTGCGCGACCAGGAAAAACTCGCCGGCAATATCCGGCCCATTATTCTTAATGTCTGCAATTTCTCCAAGCCCGAGGCCGGCGAACGGGCGCTGCTGTCGTTCGAGGACGCGCGAACACTATTTCACGAATTCGGCCACGCGCTGCACGGCCTGCTGTCCGACGTGACCTATCCGTTGCTGTCCGGCACGTCGGTGTCGAGCGACTTCGTCGAGCTGCCGTCGCAGCTTTACGAGCATTGGCTGGAGACGCCGGAGATCCTGAAAAAATACGCCAGGCATTACAAAACCGGCGAGCCGATGCCGAAGGCGTTGCTCGACAAAGTATTGGCGACCCGCACCTTCAATCAGGGCTTCGCCACCGTCGAATACACCGCCTGCGCGCTGGTCGATCTCGACATCCATTCGTTGCCGAAGCCCGAGGGCCTCGACGCCGTCGCGTTTGAGAAGCAAAGTCTCGATCGCATCCAAATGCCGGCTGAGATTGCGATGCGCCACCGCATCCCGCACTTCCAGCATCTGTTTTCCGGTGGCGGTTACGCTGCCGGCTACTACTCTTATATGTGGTCCGAGGTGCTCGACGCCGACGCGTTCGAGGCCTTCAGGGAAACCGGCGATCATTTCGACCCGGCCACCGCCAAACGGCTGCGCGATTACATTTATTCGGCCGGCAATTTGCGCGACCCGGCCGAGGCCTACAAAGCCTTCCGCGGCCGATTGCCGAGCGTCGATGCACTGCTGAAAAAACGCGGCCTGGAAGACGCGGCTTAATCCGTCGAACAAAACATCCGCTCGTCTCGCACTCGGGTCCGGCCTTTGGCCGGCCCGAGCACAGGCTTCAGCGGGGACTCAGTGCTCTTTGCCTCTGGATTCCCGCTTTCGCGGGAATGAGCGGAGTGGATTTGCGGCACGCTCCGCCAATGCTACCGTCGCTCCGATGGCGGCAACTCCCGCGCAACACAACGATGTCCCGGACTGGCGCCTGGTTGGCGACTGGTGGGATTTGTGCAATTGCGCGATCGGCTGCCCGTGCAATTTCGGCTCCGATCCGACGCTGGGCTATTGCGAAGGGGTGCTGACTTGGCTGATTCGGGAGGGCAATTACGGCGACCTGAAAATCAGCAAGGACCTTGCTGTCGTCCTGATCATCCATTGGGAAGGCAACGTCTTCGAGAAGAACCGCGAGTTCGGTTTTCTGATCGACGAGCGTGCCGGCCCGGACGAGCGCGTCGCGCTGCAGAAAATCTTCACCGGCTTCGCGGGCGGCGCCTTTGCGGCGTGGCGCGATCTCACCAAAAGCCTCGACGGCGTCGAGTTCGTCAAGATGACGGTGACCCACGACGCCGAAAACTGGCGCGTCGAAGTCCCCGGCATGGTCGAAGGCATGGGCGGGCCGTTCCGCAAATACATGGTGCCGGAGAACGATACCTGCCGCATCTATAACGCGCCGCGGCCCGAAGTCGTGCCGGGTTTTCTCACCGTCGGCCAAGCCAAACGCAATGTCGTCACTGGCGCGTTCGGGCGCCAATGGGACTGGTCGCAGCGCTCGTCCAAGCACATCTCGTTCGATTTGCGCGGGCCGAAGACCTTCAGCTGGCGCCAATCCTTGCAAAAGCAATGAGCAAACAGAACGGCGGCGCGCGGCTGCGCCATGACAGGCTCGTCGTTATTGCGCTGCTTGCCGCGGTGACCGCACTCGCCTGGGTCTATAACGTGCACCAGGCGCATGAGATGGCCGCGATGGAAGCGGGCATGCGGCGCGACATGAACATGTCGATGAACGGCATGGCGCCGTCGTGGTCGCCGCTCGATATCGCGCTGATGTTGGCGATGTGGTCGGTGATGATGGCGGCGATGATGGTGCCGGGTTCGGCGCCGATGATCGCCGCCTTCGCCACCATCAATCGGCGGCGCCGCGCGCGCGGTGCGCCCTATGTCGCGACCTCGGGTTTCCTCGCCGGCTATCTCCTGGTATGGGCCGCTTTCTCGGCGCTGGCGACCGCGATGCAATGGCTTTTGCAAGCGAGCGGCCTTCTCACCACGATGATGCAATCGGCGTCGTATTTGTTCTCCGCGGCGCTGTTCCTGGCGGCCGGCGCCTATCAGTTCAGTCCGCTCAAGGCGCACTGCCTCAGCCTCTGCCGCTCGCCCGACGGATTTATTTTGAGCGAGTGGCGCGACGGCGCGGCCGGCGCGCTGGTGATGGGGCTGCGGCACGGCCTGTTCTGCGCCGGCTGCTGCATCGGGCTGATGCTTCTGCTATTCGCGGTGGCGGTGATGGACCTGCGCTGGGTAGCCGCGCTCGCCGTGCTGGTGACGGCGGAAAAACTGCTGCCGCATCCGCAATTGTGGCGCGCCGGGATCGGCGGCGCGCTGATCGCGGCTGGGGCCGCGTTCGCCTTGGTCGGCGGGCTTTCCACATGAACCTGCACACCGCCGGACATCGCCGAGGCGTGGTTTGCGCGCCGCACGCGCTAGCTGTCGAGGATGGCCGCGCGATTCTCGCGGAAGGCGGCAACGCCATCGAGTCGATGATCGCGATGACGGCTTCGATCGCCGCGGTCTATCCGCATATGAACCACATCGGTGGCGACGGCTTCTGGCTGGTTCGCGAGCCAAGCGGCAAGGTTCACGCGCTGATGGGAGCAGGCCCGGCCGGCGCCAAGGCGACGCCGGTGCTCTATCGCGAGTACGGCTATGACACCATACCGCCGCGCGGGCCGCTTGCTGCGCTCACGGTGCCCGCAGCGATCGGCGGCTGGATGCTGGCGCTCGACGGCGCGAAGGCCAACAAAGGCCGGCTGCCGCTCGACGTGCTGCTGTCGGCGGCCATCAAGCACGCCCGCGAGGGCTACATCGTTACCCGGAGCCAGGCGCGGCTGACCGCCGAGAAGCTGCCGGAGATGGACAAGGCGGCGGGCTTCCGCGACGCCTTCCTGATCGACGGCAAGCCGCCGGAGGTCGGCGCCAGGATCAAGCAGACCGCGCTGGCGGCGACACTGGAGCATCTCGCCAAGGCCGGTCTCGACGATTTCTACCGTGGCGATGTCGGTCGCGAAATCGCCGCCGATCTCGAGCGTATCGGCTCGCCGGTGACGCGCGCCGATCTGGAAAACTACCGCGCCAAAGTGCGCGAGCCGCTCAACGTAAAGATCGCCGCCGGCAAGCTCTACAACTCGCCGCCGCCGACCCAGGGGCTGGCGTCGCTGATGATCCTGGCGCTGTTCGAGCGGCTGCGGGTCGAGAAGGCCGAGACCTTCGAATTCGTTCACGGCATTGTTGAATGCACCAAGCGCGCGTTCCGCCTGCGCGACCGGACCATTACCGATCCAGCCAAGATCACCGCCGATCCCGGCAAATACCTCGCGGCGGAGTTTCTCGACGCCGAGGCGGGCAAGATCGGCCGCAACAAGGCCGCGCCGTGGCCGGCGCCCAAAGGCGACGGCGACACCATCTGGATGGGCGCGGCAGACGCCTCCGGCCTCGTCGTCTCCTATATCCAGTCGCTCTACTGGGAGTTCGGCTCCGGCTGCGTGCTGCCGAAAACCGGCGTGCTGATGCAGAACCGCGGCGCCAGTTTCTCGCTCGATCCGAAGGCGCTCAACGCCCTGGCGCCGGGCGCGCTGCCGTTTCACACTCTTAACCCGGCGCTCGCCGTGCTCAAGGATGGCCGTATCATGGCCTACGGCACCATGGGCGGCGACGGCCAGCCGCAAACGCAGGCGATGGTGTTTTCGCGTCACATCACCTTTCGCCAGCCGCTCGAGGTCGCGCTCGACGCGCCGCGCTGGCTGCTCGGCCGCACCTGGGGCTCGACCATCACCAATCTGCGGATGGAGCGGCGGTTCGACGGCAATCTGGTGGACCGCCTGTTGTCGGCCGGGCACGACATCGACGTGCTGGACCAGGATTATTCCGACACCATGGGCCACGCCGGCGCCGTCATCCTGCATCCCGACGGCACGCTGGAAGGCGGCCACGATCCGCGCGCCGACGGCGGCGCAGCGGGAGTCTGACACATTCTCCGCTCATTCCCGCGGAAGCGGGAATCCAGAGGCAAAGAGCACTTGTCCCCGCTTTCGCGGGGACGAGTGGAAGACCTTTTGACAACGCGCCACCATTGCGCCGCACTCCGTGATAGGATCGGCGCGCCAATGAACCTCCTGCTTCGTATCGTCGTCCTGTTCGCTGCCGTGGCATGGGCCGCGGTCGCACAGGCGCATCCGCATGTCTGGGTGACGATGAAGACCGACGTCGTCTATGGCGCAGACGGCGCGATCAACGGCATCCGTCACGCCTGGGCGTTCGACGACATGTTTTCAGTGTTCGCCACCCAAGGCATCGAGAGCAAGATCAAGGGCGAGTTCACCCGCGAGGAGCTGGCGCCGCTCGCCGAGGTCAACGTCACCTCGCTCAAGGAATATGATTATTTCACCTACGTCACCGCCGATGGCAAGAAGATCGAGCTTACTGATCCGATCAACGGCAAATATTGGCTGGACTGGAAGGACTCGGTGCTGACGCTGAATTTTGTGCTGCCGCTCAAGCAGCCGGTGAAGGCGCGCGACGTCACCATCGACATTTACGACCCGACGATCTTCGTCGACTTCTCGTTCGACAAGAAAGACCCGGTCGCGCTGGAAAACGCGCCGGCCGGCTGCAAGATCGGCTTTCAATTGCCGCGCGAGATGACGTTCCAGGAAAGCAAAAGGCTCGCGCAAATTCCTGCCGAAGAAAAGAACACGTCGATGGCGTGGGGCGCGCAATTCGCCAACAAGATCAGCGTTAAATGTCCTTGATGCGGATTCCCTGGGGGCGCTATACCGCGATCGTCGCGGGCGCGGCGCTGGTCTTTTGCGCGCTCGATGCGGCGCTCCACGTCGCATCCGCGCAGCCGTTCGGAATGCGCGGCACGGCCGCGGCGCCCGACTCCGGCGGCATCGCGGGCTATATCCTGGCCAAGCAGGCGAGTTTCTACCGCATGCTGTCCGGCACCATCCGCGCCGCGAAAACCGACGGCAGCGCCACGGTAACTCTGTTCGGCATTTCGTTCGCCTACGGGATATTCCATGCCGCGGGGCCGGGCCACGGCAAGGCGGTGATCTCGTCCTATCTGGTCGCCAATGACGAGACCTGGAAGCGCGGCGTCGTGCTGTCGTTTGCCTCGGCGGTGTTGCAGGCCCTGGTCGCGATTTTGATCGTCGGCATCGCCGCGGCGCTGCTCGGCGCCACCGCCAAAATGATGGGCGACACCGTGCGGGTGATCGAGATCGTCAGCTATCTGCTGATCGTCGCGATCGGCACCCGGCTGCTGTGGGTCAAGGGCCGCGCCTTTCTCAAGCTGATGAGGGCCGAGAACAAAGAGCAGGCGCACGGTCATGCGCATCATCACGATCACGGTCACCACCATCACGGCCACGACCAAGCGCATCACGACCACGACCACGATCACGAAGACGAAGCCTCGGCCTGGAGCCACGGCCACGCGCCGGAACCGGCCGAACTCAAGGGCCGCGACTGGTGGAGGCGAGGGCTTTCGGCGGTGTTCGCCGTAGGCCTAAGACCCTGCTCGGGCGCTATCATCGTTCTGGTGTTCGCGCTGGCGCAGGGCCTGTTCTGGACCGGCGTCGGCGCCACTTTTCTGATGGGGCTCGGCACCGCGATCACGGTGGCCGCGATCGCGACGCTGGCGGTCGGCGCGCGCGGCGTGGCGGCGCGGCTTGCCAAGAAGAAGCCCGGTGGCGGGATGCTGGTAGTGCGCGGCCTGGAGACGCTGGCCGCGTTCGTCGTACTGTCGTTCGGTGCGTTGCTGCTGGTAGGCTACATCGTCAGCGAACGGTTGGGCGTTTAGGTCCTCAATAGCAATCGAAGGCTGCCGCCGTCACAAACGAATTGCCGTTTGACCTGGCGGGGCTAGGCTGCCGGGATGCCTGACGATTTCCTGCGACGGCTCGGCATCGAGCATCCGATCATTCTGGCTCCAATGGCGGGCGGCGCCGGCACGCCCGACCTGGTCGCCGCGGTGTCGAATACCGGCGGGCTCGGCTCCTGGGGCGGCGCCTATTCGAGCCCGCAGCAAATTCTCGATGCGGCGAAGCAAATCCGCGCCCTGACCGCAAAGCCGTTCGCCATCAATTTATTTGCCGGCGGCTACGAGCCGGTGAATGTCGATCCGGCGCCGATGCTGGATTTGATGGCGCGTGTGCACAGCGAGCTTGGCCTGCCGCCGCCCAAGCTGCCGCCCGACAAGTCGAATCCGTTTGCCGATCAGGTGCAGGCGGTGATTGAGGCGCGGCCCGCCATGTTTAGCTTCGCGTTTGGCGTGCCCGACGCCGACGTGTTAGCGCGACTGCGCAAGGCCGGCATCGCGATCTGCGGCACCGCGACCACGGTGGAGGAGGGACGTTGTCTGCAGGCGGCCGGCGTCAATTTCATCGCCGCGCAAGGCGAGGAGGCGGGCGCCCATCGCGGCACGTTTCTGGCTGATTTCGACGCGTCGATGGTGCCGATGCGCGACCTCACGCGCGGCTTGGCCGAGGCGGTGACGGTTCCGGTCATTGCCTGCGGCGGCATCATGGATGGCAGCGACATTGCCGAGGTGCTTGCGCTCGGCGCGGTTGCCGCGCAGCTCGGCACCGCGTTTCTGCCATGCCCGGAATGCGGCACGCCGGCGGCGTACAAGGCGGCACTGCTGGCGGCGCGTAAGGACACCACCGTTATCACCCGTGCGTTTTCCGGCCGCCCGGCGCGCGGATTGCGCAACGCGTTCATCGAGCGGACGAAGAAGGAATGGATCCTGTCGTTCGGCCAGCAGAACGACCTGACGCGGCTGATGCGCGGGCAAGCCGCCAAGCAAGACAAGCCTGAATATCTGTCGCTGTGGGCCGGGCGCGGCGTTACCCGCGCGCGGCAAATGCCGGCGGCCGAATTGGTTAAAACGCTAGTCGCGGAAATCGGCCGGCGTTAGCATGATCGGCTTGCCGTGCGGCGTGCGGCCGGCAGCATGGTCCCAGGCCTCGCGATAGCGCGTCAGCGTGGCGCCGCTCGTCACGCCTTTGTCGGCCACCAGTTTCTCCAGCGTATTGAGCCAATGACGGTAATAGGTCGCGCCGGTGTCGGGATCGCCGGCAGCCTGCGCGCGCTTGATCTCGGCGGCGAGCGCGGCCGCCCATTCGGTCCAGCTGAACACGCCGCGCTCGTGCAATACCAGCGCCATGGCGAAAGCCTGCGCCTCCCACGGCTCGCGAAACACCGGGCCGTCGTCGTCCTGAGGGACACCGGGGAGGGCTTCGGCCGCTCGGCGGGCCATGATGCTGTCGATGGTCATGGCGTGCGGTTCATTTCTTCATCCGCTCCTCCCCGCGCAAGCGGGGACCCAGGGGCTACCGGAAAATCGGTCTGGATGCCCGCTTGCGCGGGAATGAGCGAAGTTTTGGTTTGCGCCACTGCTAGACCCGCTCCAGATAAGGCTCGAACGCTTCGATCGAGACTTTCAGCGTTGGGTCGGCGTCGTCGCCCCACAATTCGCGGCTCGAAAACACCACCGTATAAAGCCACTGCGGATTTTCGCCCTGATCCAGCGCGGCGGTGTCGGGAAAGACGTGGCTGCCATTGATGCGTTCGACGACCCCGGCGTGGCCGCGTACATAGCGCGGCAGTCGCGTGTGCGTGACGGGGTTGATGTTCCTGGCGCGCACGGTGTCGCCGGGCTTGAAGGCCGGCTGCGAGGCGACGTCGCGCTGGAAGCTGCCGCGCGTCATCAGCCGCGGCACATCGTTCATCGAAAATGTGCCGCGCTTGAGCGGTGCGCTCGCATGCAGGGAGTGGCCGCTGGCGACTTCGTCGCGGCCGATCATGCCGCGCTCGATCATCAGCTGCTGCAAGGCGATAAACCATTTCTGATAATAGGAACTGGCGAGATAAACCGCCGGCGGCAGCGCCTCGCGCGAGAACCGCTGCATGTCGATGTTGAGGCCGCCATTGGCGCCGAGCGCGCGGCTCATCGCCATCACGCGGCCTTCCCAATGCTGATGGAAGGTCGGCTCGTTCGGCTCGGCCTCGACCTTGCCGAAGCCGTCCATGCCGCCCATGTCATGAACTCCGTTCATGACCAAATCCCCATGTCATGAACTCCGTTCATGATAAAACGCCCATGTCGTGCACGCCGTTCATTTCGTCCACCAAGGCATAAAAAAGATCGCCACGTTCGTCACGAACCCTGTATTCCAGAGAACCGTGCGCATAGTTGGCAGATTGCCCACATAGGCGCCGACATAGGCAAGCCGGATCGCGATAAAGCTAACTGCCAGAAGATCAATCCACGCTTGCGGCGCTCCGCGAAACTCGGCCAGCAAGACCGCCGCCGCAAAGAATGGAAAGACCTCGATGCCATTATAGTGTGCGCCGAGTGCACGCGAGCGGATACCTGACGTGTAGAAAGCCGGGTCCCGTGGGTTCGCATTATCAAAGCTCTGGTGACCGAATGCTTTGACCGGCGCGAGCGTCAGCAAATAGGTCAGCACAGCCGCGAAGGTCATCCATTCGGCGATCGTCATCGGCTAAGGCCGCTTCGGCAGCCCGGTGCCGATCATGCTGTCGCGGGTGACAATTTCGGCGAGTTGTTCCTCGCTCCAGCCTTCGGTGCCGCCCGGGCGCATCGGCAGCACCAGAAACCGCGTCTCGGCGGTTGAATCCCAGACGCGAATTTCCGCGTCGTTCGGCAGCGTGACGCCGAAATCCGCCAGTACGCCGCGCGGGTCTTTTACCGCGCGCGAGCGGTAGGGCGCCGCCTTGTACCAGACGGGCGGCAGCCCCAGCATTTCCCACGGATAACAGGAGCACAAAGTGCAGACGATCATGTTGTGCCGCTTCGGCGTGTTCTCCACCGCGATCAGGTGGTCGCCGACGCGGCTGACGTGGCCGAGCGTACCGATCGCCTTCGACGCGTCGTCGAGCAGGGCCTGCTTGAATGCCGGATCGGTCCAGGCCTTGGCGATCACACGGGCGCCGTTACGCGGGCCGATCTTGGTCTCATAGGCCTCGACGATGGCGTCGAGCGCGGCCGGGTCGACATAGCCTTTTTCGGTCAGGATGGTTTCGAGCGCGCGCACCCGCAACTCAGTTTCCGACAGTTCGGAATGGTCGTGGTCATGATGATGGTGGTCGTGACCGTGCGGCATGGCGTCAATATAAGCCAAAATCATATTGTGTCATCACCCGCCAAAGCGGATATGTATGCTTAGGTGTCATCACCCGCCAACGGGCCCTGCCGAAAGGCCGGCCCGATGACAGGCTCCGGCGGATGATCCAGTAAGCCGGGTTCGCGAGAAACAAATGCAGAGAGTACTGGATTCCCGCTTTCGCGAGGATGACGGTCGAAGGGTGCCGTCATTCCGGAATCGTATTTGTTGATTGCGGATCGCATAGACCGCCTGACTGCTGCGGTGGGGCGCGGCGCCGCATGGCTTTGCCTCGTCATCGTTGCGCTGCAATTCGCGCTGGTGGTGGCGCGCTATCTGTTCGGGCTCGGCTCGATCTGGCTGACCGAAACCGTGCTCTACGCCCACGCCGCGCTGTTCCTGCTGGCGGCCGCATGGACGCTGCAAGCCGGCGGCCATGTGCGGGTCGATATTTTTTACGCCGGAATGACGCCGCGCGGCAAAGCGAAGGTCGATCTCGCCGGCGCGGTCCTGCTGTTGTTGCCGTTTTGCGTGGTGCTGATCTGGATCGCGCTGCCTTACGTCGTGCGCTCCTGGGCGATCCTTGAGCGCTCGCAGGAAATCAGCGGCCTGCCGCTGGTCTACCTGCTCAAGACGCTGATCGCGGTATTCGCCGTGCTGCTGGCGTTGCAGGGCATCTCGCAAGCGATCCGGGCCGGGTTTCTCT
>JBPCQM010000112.1:0-4757 GCA_050998115.1 Pseudolabrys sp.
CAACGAGATCAATATTGGTGACATTCAAGAGGCGATCGACGCCGGCACGCTGAAGATCGAAGGCCCGCTCGACGTGGCCGGCATCATCAAGGCCGGCCTGCTCAACCGCGCCAAGGGCGGCGTCAAGCTGCTCGGCGGCGGCGAGCTCAAGGCCAAAATCGATTTTTCGGTCTGGCGCGCGTCAAAGTCCGCGATCGCGGCGGTCGACAAGGCCGGCGGGTCGGTGAAGATTCTGGCTCCGGCCAAGGAACTCGACGAGGAGCCGCGCGGCAAGAACAAGCGCAAGACGCTTGAGACGGCGAAAGGCGGCGGCAAAGAGGGCAATAAGCCGAAGGACGGCGGCAAAGGCGGCAAGCCGAAGGCCGACAAGGCGGAAAAGGCCGAGAACGGCGAAGCCAAGCCAAAGACGAAATAAGCCCTTGGGTGTCATCGTCCGCGAAAGCGGACGATCCAGTACTCCCGGTCTACCGATTGGATCGGGCGAGCTTATTTAACAGTGCTGGATATCCCGGCGGAGTTTAGTCCCGACGCGATCGGGGCCGGGCATGACAGACAAGGGGCGGGCAGGAGCAAGCGATGGTCTCGGCAGCAGAACAACTGGCAGCCAATCTCAACTTCGGCGCGCTCGCCAAGGCCGACGAACTCAAGAAGCGCATCTGGTTCACGGTCGGCGCGCTGCTGGTCTACCGGCTCGGCACCTATATCCCGCTGCCCGGCATCGACCCGTCCGCCTGGGAGCAGATTTTCAACACGCAATCCGGCGGCATTCTGGGCATGTTCAACATGTTCTCCGGCGGCGGCATCCACCGGATGGCGATCTTCGCGCTCAATATCATGCCCTACATCTCCGCCTCGATCATCATTCAATTGATGACGACGGTGTCGCCCACCCTCGAGGCGCTCAAGAAAGAGGGCGAGCAGGGCCGCAAGGTGATGAACCAATACACGCGCTATCTGACCGTGCTGCTGGCGGCGTTCCAGGCTTACGGCATCGCGATCGGCCTCGAAGGCGCCGGCAGCGTCGTGTCGGCGCCCGGCTGGTTCTTCCGCATCTCGACCACCATTACGCTGATGGGGGGCACCGTGTTCCTGATGTGGCTCGGCGAGCAGATCACCTCGCGCGGCATCGGCAACGGCATTTCGCTGATCATTTTGTCCGGCATTGTCGCGCAATTGCCGTCGGCGATTGCCGGCATGCTCGAACTTGGCCGTCAGGGCGCGCTGTCGACCGGACTGATCCTCGCGGTCATCATCATGGCGGCGGCGGTGATCGCTTTCATCGTGTTCATGGAGCGCGCGCAGCGGCGATTGTTAATTCAATACCCTAAACGGCAGGTCGGCAATCAGATGTTCGAGGGCCAGTCCTCGCATCTGCCGCTCAAGCTCAACACCTCGGGCGTCATTCCGCCGATTTTCGCGTCGTCGTTGCTGCTGCTGCCGACCACCGTCGCCAATTTCAACTCGGGTTCCGGCCCCGGCTGGCTTACCACCGTAACCACGCTGCTCGGCCACGGCCGCCCCCTATTCCTTATCCTTTACATCGCGCTGATCGTGTTCTTTGCGTTCTTCTATACCGCGATCGTGTTCAACCCGACCGAGACCGCCGACAACCTGAAAAAGCACGGCGGCTTCATTCCCGGCATCCGGCCCGGCGAGCGCACCGCAGAATATATCGACTACGTGCTCTCGCGCATCACCGTGGTTGGCGCGCTCTATCTGGCGCTGGTCTGTCTCATTCCGGAAATCCTGATCTCATACGCGGCGGTGCCGTTCTATTTCGGCGGCACCTCGCTGCTGATCGTGGTCAGCGTCACCATGGACACGGTCGCGCAGATTCAGGGTTATCTGCTCGCCCATCAATATGAAGGCCTCATCAAGCGGTCGCGGCTGCGGGGGCGCCAACGATGAGGCTGATCCTGCTCGGCCCGCCGGGGGCGGGGAAGGGCACGCAAGCGCAGCGCCTGGTCAAGCAACACCGCATCGTCCAGCTCTCGACCGGCGACATGTTGCGCGCCGCGGTCGCGGCCGGAACGCCGGTCGGCCTCCAGGCCAAGGGCATCATGGAGCGCGGCGGCCTGGTGCCGGACGAGGTGGTGGTGGCGATCATCGCCGACCGCATCGGCCAAGCCGACGCCAAACGCGGCTTTGTGCTCGACGGCTTCCCGCGCACCGTGCCGCAGGCGCAGGCGCTCGATAAATTGCTGGCCGAGCGCGGCCTCAAGCTCGACGGCGTGATCGAGCTCAAGGTCGACGAAGGCATTCTGCTCAAGCGAATCGAGAACCGGGTCGCCGAAATGACCGCGCGCAGCGAGCAACTGCGCGCCGACGACAATCCCGACGTGCTCAAGGGGCGGCTGGCGGCCTATCGGGCCCAGACCGCGCCGCTGGCCGGCTATTACGCCGGCAAACGAATGCTCAAGTCGGTCGACGGCATGGCGCCGGTGGAGCAGGTGTCCGCTGCGATCGGCCGCTTGCTGGGGGTCAAGGCCGCCGGGTCAGGCAAAGCCGCGGCTCCCAAGGCCGCGGCCTCGAAGGCCCGGAAGCGCGCCAAACCCGGCAAATCGCCCAAGGTTTCGAACAAGGCGTCGAAAAAGGCAAAGCCGGTATCCAACAGCAGCGTCCCGGAATAGCAGCCGGGCCAAATTAAGTGGTCGCCGGAGGTTGACGAAAAGCCCGTGAATCCCTTAATACACCCTGCATTCAAGAGCTTTACACGATGCCGGCCCCCGAACAGGCAGGGGAAGGCGTCGTGTTACGCATTGCGTTATCCCCTTTGGTATCCCTTTGGCGGGCAACGATAATCGGCGCCGATCAACGCGCCGGCCGATAGCAGGAGAGAATAATCGTGGCTCGTATCGCCGGCGTCAACATTCCCACCAACAAACGCGTCGTCATTGCGCTCCAGTATATCCACGGCATCGGCCAGAGGAAGGCCGCGGAGATCATGGAAAAAGTCAATCTTCCGGCGGAGCGGCGGGTTTCGCAACTCACCGACGCGGAAGTTTTGCAGATCCGCGAAATCATCGACCGCGATTATCAGGTCGAAGGCGACCTGCGCCGCGAAACCGCGGTGAACATCAAGCGCCTGATGGATCTCGGCTGCTACCGCGGTCTGCGTCACCGCAAGGGCCTGCCGGTTCGCGGCCAGCGCACTCACACCAACGCCCGCACCCGCAAGGGTCCGGCCAAGGCGATCGCTGGCAAGAAAAAAGTCACCGCTTAATTTTTTGAATCAGGACGGGTCGCGCGCAGAGCGGGGCCGACAAAGGATTTCGAATGGGCAAGGAAGCCACCCGCGTCCGCCGGCGCGAAAAAAAGAACATCGCGTCGGGCGTCGCGCACGTCAACGCCTCGTTCAACAACACCATGATCACCATTTCCGACGCGCAGGGCAATACCATTGCCTGGTCATCGGCCGGCACCATGGGCTTCAAGGGCTCGCGCACATCGACGCCGTACGCCGCGCAGGTTGCCGGCGAGGACGCGGCGAAGAAAGCGCAAGAGCACGGCATGCGCACGTTGGAAGTCGAAGTGTCGGGTCCGGGTTCGGGCCGCGAGGCGGCGCTGCGCGCGTTGCAGGCGGCCGGCTTCACCATCACTTCGATCCGTGACGTAACGACGATACCGCACAACGGCTGCCGTCCGCGCAAGCGGCGGCGCGTCTAGATTTTCAACCCGCGGACTACCCGGTCCGCGACCGCCAAACATGACCCACATGGCGGGTGGGATACGCGGCCAGGACCGCGGCACATTATGGGTGAACACGTGACAATCCAGAAGAATTGGCAGGAACTGATCAGGCCAAACAAGCTGCAGGTCGCGGCCGGCAACGAGCCGGCGCGCACCGCGACGGTCGTCGCCGAACCGCTCGAACGTGGTTTTGGCGTCACGCTGGGCAATGCCCTGCGCCGCATTCTGCTCTCTTCCCTGCAAGGCTCGGCGGTGCAGTCGGTTCACATCGACGGCGTGCTGCACGAGTTCTCCTCGATCCCCGGCGTTCGCGAAGACGTCACCGACATCGTCCTCAACATCAAGGACATCGCCATCAAGATGCAGGGCGAAGGCCCCAAGCGCATGGTGGTGAAGAAGCAGGGTCCCGGCACCGTGACCGCCGGCGACATCCAGACCGTCGGCGACGTGGTCGTGCTCAAACAGGACCTGGTGCTGTGCCCGCTCGATGACGATGCCGAGATCCGCATGGAATTCACCGTCAACACCGGCAAGGGCTATGTCGCCGCCGAGCGCAACCGCCCCGAGGACGCGCCGATCGGTTTGATCCCGGTCGACAGTCTGTATTCGCCGGTCCGCAAGGTGTCGTACAAGGTCGAGAATACCCGCGAGGGCCAGATCCTCGACTACGACAAGCTGACGCTGACGATCGAGACCAACGGTGCGTTGTCGCCGGAAGATGCGTTGGCCTATGCGGCGCGCATCCTGCAGGACCAGCTCAACGTGTTCGTTAACTTCGAGGAGCCGCGCAAGGAACAGGCTGCGGAAGCCATCCCCGATCTCGCCTTCAATCCGGCGTTCCTCAAGAAGGTCGACGAGCTCGAGCTGTCGGTGCGCTCTGCCAACTGCCTGAAGAACGACAACATCGTCTATATCGGCGACCTCGTGCAGAAGTCGGAAGCCGAGATGCTGCGCACGCCAAACTTCGGCCGCAAGTCGCTCAACGAGATCAAGGAAGTCCTCGCCCAGATGGGCCTGCACCTCGGCATGGAAGTGCCGAACTGGCCGCCGGAGAACATCGAGGACCT